>JAZDIW010000328.1:0-2326 GCA_043804575.1 bacterium | reverse complement strand
GCATCGCATCTGCACCATATTGCGCGATGACGTCATCGGGATTCACCACGTTTCCACGCGATTTCGACATTTTTCGCGAGTCTTCTCCCAGAATGATACCCTGGTGGCGAAGCCTTGTGAACGGCTCCTTCGTGCTGACGTGGCCCAAATCGAACAGGACTTTATGCCAGAAGCGTGCATACATCAGGTGCAAGACGGCATGTTCGGAGCCACCAACGTAGAGATCGATGGGCATCCAATAGCGCTCTTTTTCGGCTGAACAGAACTCATCCGGGTTCGCGGGATCGATGAAACGAAGGTAATACCAGCAGGAACCTGCCCACTGTGGCATGGTATTCGTTTCCCTTCTCCCCTTCAATCCGGTCTTGCCGTCAGTGACATTGACCCAGTCTGTAGCGAGCGCCAGTGGTGATTCCGTCGTTCCACTCGGTTGGAATTTCTTCAGGTCCGGCAAAAGAAGTGGCAATTCGCTTTCGGGCAATGCGGTCATGGTCCCATCTTCGAGATGAACGATGGGGATCGGCTCCCCCCAATACCGCTGTCGGGAGAACAGCCAGTCCCGAAGTTTGAATTGCACAGTCGCCCTGCCGAGTCTCTTTAGTTGAAGCCAGGCAGCGATCACTTTCTTTGCTTCAGCGGTTGGCAATCCATCCAGCGAGATCTCACCGCTCGACGAATTCATGCCAACACCGTCGGCAATGAAAATCTCGGGAGCATCAGGTCCGCCATCGACAACCTGAATGATCGGGAGATTGAATTTCTTCGCAAACTCGGCGTCGCGCTCGTCATGGCCGGGAACTGCCATAATCGCTCCAGTCCCGTACCCCATCAGAACATAGTCTGCAATCCAGATGGGGATTTCCTTCCCCGTGGCCGGATTGACCGCATAGGCTCCGATGAAGACACCAGTCTTGTCCTTTTCAATGCCGCGTTCAAGCTCCGATTTGCGGGCTGCCTGCGTCCGATAGTCTCCGACTGTCTGCCGCAGCTCCGGCACTGTGAGGGCTTCCACAAGCGGATGTTCCGGCGCCAACACCATGTATGTGGCGCCAAACAATGTATCAGCGCGTGTTGTGAATACACGCAGGCTCTCCGTGTTTCCCTTGATGGGGAAGTCTATCTCAGCTCCCTCAGAGCGCCCTATCCAGTTCCTTTGCTGCTCCATCGTGGAAACGGGCCAGTCAAGTTCCCTGGCGTCCTCAAGCAAGCGCTCGGCGTATGCGGTGATCCGCATCATCCATTGCCGCATCGGACGCCGCTCGACCGTATAGCCCTTTTCCGTCCACTCAGGCACTTCCTCGTTGGCCAGCACTGTGCCAAGCCCCTCACACCAATTCACCGGAATTTCCGCGAGATACGCCAGGCGGTATTTCGCAAGAAAATCGTGCCGTTCTTTCCGACTCTTCTTTTCCCATTCCACAGCCGTAAACGGCTTGTCCACATCCAGTCCGGCTGTCCCCTTCGCCGAAAGCTCTTCCTCCAACGTCTCGATCGGCTTTGCCTTGTTTGCCCGGGGATCGAACCAGGAATTGTAGATCCTCAGGAAAATCCATTGCGTCCACTTGTAGTACTTCGGATCGGTCGTGTTGATTTCCCGTGACCAATCATAGCTCAATCCCAACATCTTGATCTGGCGCCGGAAGGTCGAGATATTCTCTTCCGTTGTCGCGCGCGGATGGATATTGGTCTGCATCGCATAGCGTTCTGCAGGCAATCCAAATGCATCCCACCCCATCGGGTGCAGAACGTCAAAGCCTTTCATCCTCCGGTATCTGCAAAGAATGTCAGTGGCTGTATATCCCTCCGGATGGCCAACGTGCAAGCCGGCGCCAGACGGATAGGGGAACATATCCAGAACATAGATTTTCGGTTTATCGGATGAGTCATTGGTTCTGAATGTCTGATGCTCATCCCAATACGTCTGCCATTTCTTTTCGATATCCAGAAAACGGTACTTCATTCGCTCTTTGAGTCCTTTCAAACCACATTAGGTCCAGTCGAGTAGTGCCACCCCCGAATAGGAAACTTCGGGGCAGGCAAGGCACAAAGTCACAAAGATTCTTGAATGTGAAGAAAATTCAAAGATCTTCTTTGTGACTTGGTGACTTCGTGGCAAAGTTGATGTTTTCGAGCGCGCTTCTAGCGAGGGAAAAAGGAATTTTATTCGTGCGACGTACAGCAATGTTTCCTATATTGCCGGTAAGCGGCCTCAATGGAATCCAGATATGTCAACCGAAAAACAAATCGTCTCAGTATCGGATATCACTCGCCAGATCAAGATGTCTCTGGAGCAGCGATTTCCCAGGGTCTGGATCCAGGGAGAAAT
>JAZDIW010000327.1:0-5368 GCA_043804575.1 bacterium | reverse complement strand
CTGCAAAGGTGCAAATTTCATGAACTCCTTGGATCTTCCTTTGCGGTGTTGAGGCAAAGAGACGATGCGATTCGAGCATTTCGGGACCTTTTGACATTGGATCGTTTTTGGCAACTGGATCCCAATACTCCGCCGATAATCAAAGACGCTTTCGATGAAGCTCGCAGGCAGCATGAGGCCCTTATGGCGCAACCAGCTTGGCAGCGTCTCTCTTCCGCTGAGCTGCGATTTGGAGCTTCCTGGCGCTCGCTTGCCCTGCCCGGGTGGGGGCAGTTCTATAAGGGACAGAAGGTGCGCGGGGCCGTGGCGGTCTCCCTGCAGATTCTTTCGCTCGTGACTCTGGCGGTTCTTCAGTCGGAAGTGAATCGGCGGCACGATATCTACGAAGGCAGAGAGGGAAACGAGGCGGCCGGTGCCTATGACGAATACGCGCGCGTCTGGCGAGCGCGCAATGTCGTGGGCTATGTGGCCCTCGGAGTTTATATTGCCACTTACCTCGATGCTCTCTACTCACCCGCGGCGAGTAGGTGAGGTGCAAGTCTCAAGACACGAAACAGGGTGCTCTTCCAAGATAGCACCCTGTTTGTGCTCTGGAGGTCATTGTTGCACGATTTCATAGCCCAGCAAGCTGGGCGCTACGAGTTACGAGCTCAAGGGTCGCCTGCCGGCAGGCGACACCGCCACTTGGCAACACGCATACGGAAATGAAAGCAGCATCAGAAGAAATGTCCCCAAAAGAAATTGACTATGATCCCGTTAAGGCGATTTTCGGACGATTTGTTGCGCGAAGCGTCTGGCTGAGACGACTCTTCTTTATTGTGCTCGGCGCTCTCTTCGTGCGCGAATGGCATGTGAAGAAAGTGCTGCGGCAACTTGCCGCAGAGCGTGGCGAGTGGAGTATTCTCGATGCCGGCTCGGGGTATGGACAATACTCGCATTTCATGGCGCGCCATTTTCCCAATGCGAGGATTTGGGGTGTGGATGTGAAGCGGGAACAGATTGCCGACTGCAATTGGTTCGCCCAAAGAGTCGGAGATAGGAACTGCTCGTTTGACTATGCGGATTTGACGGCGTTTCAGAGGCCGAATGCTTTCGACTTGGCGCTTTCCGTGGATGTGATGGAGCATGTCGTGGAAGATGAAACGGTGCTGAAGAATATCTTCGAGTCGTTGAAGGCGGGAGGCTATTTTCTGATTGCGACCCCGAGGATCATCGAGAGCGGTGAACGGTGCGAAAGTGAGGCGCAGATTGCCGTCGGAGAACATGTACGGGAAGGATACACGGAGCGCGAGTTTCGAGACAGACTCGCGCGCGCAGGCTTTCGAGTCCTTTCGATGAAACAGACCTACGGCCCGTGGGGCGCCGTCGCTTGGCGACTCTTGCAGCGAATTCCAATGCGACTGGTGCAAATGTCGAAGTTGTTTCTGCCTCTTCTTGTTCCTTATTATATCCTTGTCTACCTTCCGGCGGTCTTCTTCATGATTATGGATATGCGGTACACAAATAGGGGCGGCGGCTGGCTGGTGCTGGCGCAAAAATAGAGAGCTTTCCGATTTTGATAGTCTGACCTATCACCCATCTTGGGGAGGTACTATGGAGAATCAGCGACATCCCTGGCGAGGACTCTTGCTCGTGACGCTCCTATGCGTCGTGGCGGGAGTCTTTATTTTTGGGAACTACTTCTATGAGGCGTTTCCGCTGGCGTCGGTGAAATTCAAGCTGACACGGGCCCAAGCGCTTTCCAAATCGGCCGACCTCCTGCAAGAGCGTGGCGTCCAGAATGCCGGCGATTTTCATCGCACGATTGTCTTCTCCGTGGATCAAACGGTCTCGAACTACCTCGAGCGGGAAGTGGGCCTCGAGAGAGCGAATCGCCTGATGGCCGATTCCGTCGCGGTATGGTATTGGTATGTTCGTTATTTTCGGCCGCTGCAGAAATTGGAATACGAGATTCACTACACGCCCGGCGGCCGCTTCGTCAAATACTCGCGTCATCTTGAAGAGAACGCATCGGGAGCTTTTCTTTCGCTCGACAGCGCGCGCATTCTGGCACAGCAATATCTTGTTGCGATGACGGGGTTTGCGCTTTCAGAACTGGAAGAGAAGACCGCCGTTTCCACGAACATGCCGAACCGTCGCGACCACCAATTTGAATGGGAGAAAAGAGAGTTTCGGGCTAAGGAGGCGACGCTGCGCTATCGCGTCGAGATTCAGGGTGATGAAGTAGGTTTCTTCCGCGAATATGTGAAGGTGCCCGAAGCCTGGGAGCGGCAATATGAGCGTGAGCGCGCCTCCAACGAGCTTTTCCAGAGTCTGGCTCAGTTTTTCGCAGTGCTCTTGGGAATCGGCATCATTGTGACTCTATTTCGTGAACTGCGCGCACGCAATCTGGCGGGTCATGTGCCGTTTCTAATTGGGGCGGCGCTTGCAATTGGGCTTGTCTTGATGGCGCTGAATTCCTGGCCGCTGGTCTTCTCAGGCTACGATACGACGCAGTCGTTTGCGAGTTTTTTCTTGAAGTTCGTGCTGGTCGCGATTTTTGGGTCGGCGCTCGTCGGTGCAACCGTTTGGCTTTCGGCGCAAGCCGGCGAACCGCTCTATCGGCGACTTCTGCCGGAGAGCTTGAGCCTCGAACGGACTTTCTCGGGGGCGGCGACGCGCACGCGAGCCTTTGCACGCGCCACGATAGCAGGCTATGCGATGGCCTTTGGCCATGTGGCGCTCGTGATTCTGTTCTATCTTCTCGGAAAACGCATCGGCTTTTGGGCTCCGCAGGAAGTGGAGTACTCCAATGCGGTTTCGTCCTATTTGCCGTGGCTCTATCCGCTGGTCATTTCTTTCTATGCAGCGACCTTCGAGGAATTCGGTTTTCGGCTCTTTGCGATTCCCTTTCTGAAGAAAATCTTCCGAAGCACATTCATTGCCGTTCTCATTCCCGCGCTTATCTGGGGCTTCCTGCATTCGAACTATCCGCAGCAGCCGGGCTGGGTTCGCGGTGTGGAGGTGGGCGCAATTGGCATCGTTGCAGGATATGTCATGTTGCGCTTCGGAGTTTTGGCAACGCTCGTTTGGCACTATACGGTGGACGCGTTTCTGATCGGATTTTTCTTGCTGAAGTCGGGTAGCACCTATCTCATCGTTTCCGGCATCATCGTCAGTGCGGTGCTTCTTGTGCCCTTGGCCATTGCTCTGGCCTATGTCATTCGGCATCGCACTTTTGCGACGGAGCAGGGCTTGACCAATCGGGATTGGGAGGCAGGAATTGCCCAGAGACGACAAGTGGCCGTTCCCACAGCCGCAGCGCCTGCTCCCGAAGTCACCTGGCAGGCGCCTCGATGGTCGGACGGCAAGTGGCGAGTCTGGCTGAGTCTCGCCGTCTTGGCCGTTCTGCTTCTCTATATTGTCCCTCTCAAGCAGCTCGGAGATGGAATCGTCTGGAGCGTCGGTCCTGGTGAGGCAAAAGGGAGAGCGGAAGCCTTTTTGAAGGAGCAGAACCTCGCTACAGAGGGTTGGCATCGCGGCATCTACTCGCCGCATGAAGAGCTATCGGGCTCGACCGTGCGGTATTTGTCGCGGGAGGCGGGGATGGAAGGAATTGAGCGGTATGTGAACAGCCAAAAGCTCCCGCTCGGGGGATTTGTCGTTCGCTTCTTCAAGCCTCTTCAGAAGGAAGAACGAATTGTGCGCATCAACCCGCGCGGGGAAGTGGTGCATTTTGACTATACATTAGATGAGAAGGCGCCCGGTGATACGCTCTCGCAGGATAGTGCACGCGTTCTGGCGATGACTTTTCTTGCTTCGACACTGCGATTCGACACGAGCGGGTTCCATCCACTCTCATCGGGGACGACGGTGCGGGATGCGCGCGTTGACCACGATTTCAGCTATCAAACTGACCGGGATTCGGTGGGGCCCGCGAGGTTGCGGGTGGATCTCTCCGTCGCGGGTCACCAGCCATCCGGCGGCGGGCTCTATTTGCATGTACCGGAAGAATGGGAGCGACAGGATGAGAAGGGGACCGCGCTTCGGACGCTTGCACAGTTTCTCGTGATGGGACTCTGGGCAGCTTTGGTCATTCTACTCTTGATTCAGCTCATTCAGGCGATTCGAAGCGGAGAGCTTCGATGGAGCAGCGGCATCACCTGGAGCTTGCTTTGGGCGGGACTGACCCTTCTCTCTTTATGGGGTCGTTGGGAGTCCATTATAGGGTATCGGTATGATACTTCCAAACCATTGGCGAGCTGGATCACTTCGACTTTGGCCGGTTCCATCGCGGGAGTTGTCGTCGTAAGCCTTCTCATTTTCGTTCTTGTTCCTCTCATGCGATGGCTCTTCGAGAGAGGCGTGGGGCGGCCCTACAGTTTCTCGGGCTGGGCGCCCGCGCCGGATGCTCATGCGCGCTGGCAAGGCGTGGCTGGAGCGATTCTTGCTGCGATAAGCCTCGCGGCCCTTGCCCAGTGCTTGTGGTGGTTGACTCTGTCGTTGGGACTGCCGACGCGCACGCCACCCATGAATTGGATGGCTTTCCCCGCTGAGAAATGGCCGTTTATCACTCTGCTTCATTCCGGGCTCGATGCGATTTTTCTGACGGCGATTATCGGCTTTGTTCTGCTGTGGGTTTGGCCGAAAGTGCGGTCGAAAGCCTTGCGCGCCGCGCTGATTGTATTCGTCCCACTGATTCTTGCCGTGGAAGAGGGACACGGGGCTGCCGAGGCGTTGGGCGAATGGATTCGGCTGTTGGGAATGTTCTTGTGGGTCGTTTTTCTTCTGAAAAATTATCTTCAGCAGAGTCCGCTGGCGCTCTTTGCCACAATTTGGCTGGCGAGCACGATTCCACAGGCCGTCCTGTTTCTGCGGCAGGATTCGAGCTTCTATGTGATGCAAGGCATTTGGGGTCTCGTCGGCGCTGTTCTACCGGTTTTCTTCTGGCTAATCGCGCGCGAGAAGAGGCCCGTGCCGAGGGAAGTTCTGCCATGACCTTTTTCCCGACTTAACGAAGATTGGAGAATGCGACATGATTCGGAAGATTGCCATTTCTACAGGCGGCGGAGATGCACCGGGACTGAACGCGGTGATTCGTGCGGTTGTGCGATGTGCGCGCGACCATCATCGGTGGGAAGTCGTGGGTATCGAAGACGGATTCGATGGACTGATTGAGGCGCGGAGTGTGCGAGAATTGACCTCGAAGGATGTGCGGGGAATTCTGCCGCGCGGCGGAACCATTCTCGGAACCAGCAATCGCGGCAATCCTTTCCAACATGTGACGAAGAGAAACGGTGATTCCGTCGTCGAGGACAAGACGCCGCTTCTTTTGGAGAATATCCAGACGCTTGGGCTGGATGCGATTGTGTGTATCGGCGGGGACGGA
>JAZDIW010000326.1:0-5458 GCA_043804575.1 bacterium | reverse complement strand
CCTCCACGACCTTGCCCACGAGACCCCGAGGCGTGATAACCGCGGCATTCGGCACCACACCTTTCGTCCCGCCGATATTTAAGACGATGTTCCCCCCGATACCTGATCCCGGATGAGCGATGACCTCGGCGGGAATCATGGACCATGACGCAACTGTGTGAAAATCGAGCATTCCTCGCAAGCGCTCATTCTCGAGGGCCGCTTCCCGCAGCCGGCTGTTTTCGACGGCCAACTGCGCCGTCTGCTCGCGAAGCACTCGGTTATCATGCCAAAGCGTGAAAATCTGCGGGAAGACTCGCAGGGGTCTGAGGGCAAGTCCCGCCACATCGCGCCACTCTTGCTTCGCCACTCTCAGAGCGGGGCCCTGTCCAAAGAGGAGAAAGAGAAGCGAGAGGCCAATGGCAATCCCAAAGACAATCCAATCCGTTCCGGGCGCATACCTGCGAGGATAGGCTCGCATGTTGGATTCGCTCTCTCCTAACTCTTCAACAGGACAGTCTGGTAGGTCTCAAAATCCTCCAACACTTTCCCCGTTCCTCGCACGACGCAAGTCAGCGGATCCTCCGCCAGAATGATGGGCAAACTGGTCTCCTGCTGCAATCGCGTCTCGAGACCTCGAAGAAGCGCACCGCCTCCGGTGAGGATGATGCCGCGATCTCGAATATCCGCAGACAATTCCGGCGGCGTCTTCTCCAGCGAGACTCTCACCGCATCCACGATCTGAGAGACGGGTTCGGAAATGGCATCCCGAATTTCAATCGAATTGATTTCGATCGCCTTGGGAATTCCCGCCACGAGATCTCGTCCCTTCGCCACAATGGACAGCTCCTCCTCCAATTCCACGGCACTCCCGATTCGCATCTTGATCTCCTCCGCCGTTCGTTCGCCAATGAGAAGATTGTAGCTGCGGCGCATGAATTGCACGATGCACTCATCAATCTCATCTCCGGCGATTCGAATCGAAGTGTCCGTCACAATCCCCGAGAGCGAAATCACCGCGATTTCCGTCGTGCCTCCGCCCACATCAATCACCATCGAACCTATGGGTTCGTTCACGGCCAACCCGACTCCCAATGCCGCGGCCATGGGCTCGGCAATCAGGTGCACTTCGCGCGCGCCCGCGTGCTCCGCTGAGTCGCGAATGATGCGCTTTTCGGATTTCGTTGCGCCCGAAGGAATACACACAATCACGCGTGGCCTCATCAGGCGATTCTTCTGCACCTTCCGAATGAAGGCACGGATCATCATCTCGGCCACTTCATCATCGTCAATCACTCCATCGCGCATGGGCCGGACAACCTCGATTTCCCGGTGAGTCTTGCCCATCATTTCGCGCGCCGCCGTGCCGATCGCCACCACTTTGTGATCCGACTTGCGCACCGCCACCATCGAAGGCTCCCGCACCAGAATCCCTCGCCCTTTCACATAGACCAGGGTGTTGCAGGTACCTAAGTCAATCGCAATGTCGTTGGAGAACCAGCTCCACATGGAAAACGGCATAGAAACCTCAGAGGTAAGAGTGCTTGACGGCTTTGATAGCTTACGGGAGAAATTCTCAATAGTCTTCGCTGAGCTGCACGCCCTTCGACAAATCGGGGCGTGCGACGCCGCGCTTCTCATCCATCTGCCACAAAGTCTCGAGGATCAAAGGTTGATCCTCCGCATCCACATGCACATATATCATATATTGACTTCCCCATTGCGCGACGGGCTTCTTGTTCATGACGGCCGTGACCGCATCGCGCAGCGTCGGGAGCCTGCGCTGCACGCGGCCGATAATTTGATAAATCGCGCCGTGCACATCCCGTCGCACGATATAATCTTTCCCCCCGAATCTCACTTTATTGGCCGGCCTCACAAACAGCGGCGCCGGCATTCCTTTTGGCCAAGCGGGCATAATAACATACTATCAAATTCGTTCGGATTTCAATTCAATGGAAATGACTGACAGCAACCTTTGATAATGCCGGTTATCAAAGTGTCCGCCGCTAAGGGCTCATTTGTTTGTTGCCAATTCATCGACTGATGGATCCTCACTCGCGTTACGCAAGTCGCCATGACTTGCCATCAAAACTGATTAATCCTTGCCTCTTGAGGTGCTGTTGAGCGATTCGCACTTGGTGCTTCCAAACCTTGCCGAACTGATTTCCGTGTATGATTAGTTCCATTGAATCATCGCATATATCTGGCAGTAATCGTTGGATTCGAGGGTGAAGACGCCGGGTTGACAGAGGGCCGGACGACAGAACGTACAAAACGGCCTCGGAGAAGATCGCATTGGCAGACCGAGTTCCCACCTGTGCTCCGATAAACTTCGTTCTGGTCGCTTGGAGCATATCCGCGAATCTCCTCATGGCGGAATTGGCAGCCGTCTTCTGGACCGCTCGATATTCAGCGGATAATCGCTTTGCAGTTGTGGACAGTTCTTCGACCTCCTCAACTCCTACCACATTTCCAAGTCGCATATAGGATTCCATGTCAGCCTTAATGCGCCTCACGATGCTCGCATCGGAAATGCCGACTCCATATTCATAGTTCGAGTCCAATCCCCACGAGGTGAGATTTGCAGAACTGACGATGGCAAGCGAAGAATCAATAAGATATACCTTTGCGTGAAGGTGTGGAAGTGTCACGATTACAGCTTCTTTCAGTGATTCCTGGAATGTCTTCAGCGCGTCCATATCCAATGATCCCGCCAGGATATTCTCTGCTCGCAGATCCGTTGCCACCTTTACGCACGGCTCCACTGCGAATTTCAGGCTTCGCAGCTGGTCGCAGACGAAGGCCGCTTCCGATTCCTTGATGAATGGCGTGACAATGGTGAGCTCCTTCCTAACTTGCCGCAGAGCCTTTTGAAACTCTGAGCGCCATGGGCTCCTGTATAGCTCGATCATTTTGTCAGGCACGCCTTATCCAATGGAATCCGCTGCCAGAGAGCTAAATTTACAAAACAAAGACGCTTTAATGCCGGAAATGTCTTCGTCCGGTGAAGACCATCGCGATATTCTGCTCGTTCGCCGCTTCGATGACTTCGGCGTCGCGAACGCTTCCGCCGGGTTGAATCACGGCGGTTGCGCCGGCGCGAGCGGCGGCGTCGAGGCCATCGCGGAAGGGGAAGAACGCGTCACTGGCACATGCGGAGCCCATCAAGGAAAGTCCCGCCTTCGTCACCTTGCGCACGGCGATTTCCACGCTGTCAATGCGCGACATCTGCCCCGCGCCGATTCCGAGCGTGTGCACGGCGTCGGCAAAGACAATCGCGTTCGAGCGCACATGCTTGCACACGCGCCAGGCAAGCTCCAGCGCCTCCATTTCATTGGGAGTCGGCGCGCGTTTTGTTGCCACCTGCAAATCGGCAAGCTCCGGAAATCCCTTATCGCTCTCTTGGCGCAGGAATCCTCCCCACACTGCGCGCAGGTCTTTTCCATCCTCAACCTTGCGCAACTCTTCAATATCATAGGTTAGAATGCGTAGCGATTTCTTCTTGGCAAATTCGGCCAGCGCCTCCTCGGTGACGCTCGGCGCGAGAATCACTTCCAGAAAAATCTCGGCAAGGATTTGCGCGGTCTCTTTGTCCAAGGGTTTTGTCAGCGCGACGATTCCGCCGAAAGCGGACACAGGGTCGGTCTCCAAGGCTCGCCGGACAGCTTGCGCGGGCGTGAGCGCGAGTCCCACGCCGCAAGGGGTCGCATGCTTGATAATTACCGCCGCGCAGCGCTCGAATTCGCGAGCGAGCATGAGTGCGCCATGAGCATCTTGCAGATTATTGTACGAAAGCGCTTTCCCCTGCAACTGCCGGAGCGCAGCGAGGCCTCTTCGCGCCTTGCCTACCTCAACAAACAGCGCTCCCTTCTGATGAGGATTTTCTCCGTAGCGACATTCCTGAAGGAGTTCCAGCGACATGCCGACATGCTCACCCTTCGAAAGATGCTCGGCTATCGCGGCATCATAGGCAGCCAAGCGCGCAAAAGTTCGCGCGGCGAAGCGCTGGCGAAGCTCGTCACCAATTTCGCCCTGTCCATTGCGAAAATTCACCAAAAATTCAGAGTAGTCTGACGGAGCGGAGAGCACGATAACATCGGAGAAATTCTTGGCCGCGGCGCGTGCCATCGTCGGCCCACCGACATCAATCGCTTCAATCACTTCGGACAGAGACTTTCCACTCGCGACGACTTCACGAAAAGGATAGAAATTCACGACAACAAGGTCAATATAGTCCGAACCTAACTTGTGAAGATCTTCTTCATCGCTTGCATCCTCTCGGCGCGCCAAGATTCCCGCGTGAATCCGAGGATGCAGCGTCTTGATCCGTCCGCCAAGAAGTTCGGGGGAACCGGTCCATTTTTCCACCGAGATTACAGGGAGTCCCGCATCGGTCAGCATCTTGGCGGTTCCTCCGGATGCAACAAGCTCGACGCCGGCGCTCTGCAAACTTCGAGCAAGTTCCACAAGGTCGCTCTTATCCGAAACGGAAAGAAGTGCTCGACGAATCGTCTTCATAGAATTCCTCCCCCAAGTATATGCACGCGCCCCTGTTCGACACGCACCCGATTTTCAACGAAAAGCTTCACCGCATCTCCGTAGATTTGATGCTCGACCTCAAGAACTCGAGCAGCGAGCGTCTCCGGCGTATCCTCCGACTGAACTTCCACCGCTCTCTGCAGGACAATCGGGCCGTGGTCATATTCTTCATCCACCAGATGAACCGTGACGCCCGTGATTCGGCATCCGGCCGCGAGCACCGCTTCATGCACGCGTCGGCCATACATCCCCTTGCCGCCGAACGCCGGCAGAAGCGCCGGATGAATATTCAGCATTCGATTGGGAAACGCACGCAACACCACAGGCGGCAGCTTTCGCAGATAGCCCGCCAGCAAGATGAGCTCCACGCGATGCTCCTGCAAGATCTCAAGAAGGCGTGCCGTGAAATCTTTTCCGTCTGCGAAATCCTCGCGCCGAACAAGATAAGAAGGCACGCGCAAATGCTCCGCCTTGCGGAAGACGGCAGCGCCCTCGACATTGCAGATGAGCACGGCCGGTGTCGCGGCGATTTCGCCGCTCCGGCACCGCTTCGCTACCGCCTCAAAATTGGAGCCCGAGCCGGAGGCGAAAAAACCCAAGTTCACGAGGACTTCTCCTCGACGACAGGCTCAAGCAGAATCAGTTCTCCTCTGTCCGCGTTCAGTCGCACGTGAACTCCGACAGGCAGCGTCGCTCGCAGAGGCCCATGTCCATAAGGAAAGCCAGAGAGAATCGGAAAATCGAAACCGGCCGCTGCATCGAGGACAATTTGTTCGAGCGAGGGCACTCCTTCCTCGACGGGTGCACCGTGTGTCATGTCGCCAATCACCAGGCCGCCGATGCGCTCAAAAATTCCGGCATTGCGCAGATGAAACAGGAGTCTGTCCAGACGATAGCGCGGCTCGCCAACTTCTTCCAAAGCGAGAATGACGCCTTC
>JAZDIW010000325.1:0-4437 GCA_043804575.1 bacterium | reverse complement strand
GTGAAGAAATCGCTCATCTGGCACTCCTGCAGCATAAAAATCCGAAACGCGTCTTGCTTCTTGGCGGCGGAATCAGCGGAACCGCGAACGAAATCCTCAAATATCAACCTGAAAGAATTGACTATATCGAATTGGATCCATCTCTTGTCGAAATGGCGCAGAAGTATCTCCCTCAGGCAATTAAACATTCGTTAGAAGCTCCCAGCGTAAATCTCATTGTAACCGATGGCCGGAAATTCCTGCGTCACACGAACGAAATGTACGATGCGATTTTAATCGATATGCCTGAACCGACTTCCGGAAGCACGAATCGTTTCTATACACGGGAGTTTTTTGCAAACTGCGCAAATAGACTTCGCGCGGATGGTATAATTGCTTTCCGCTTGCCTTCGGCAGAGCAGTATTGGACACCCAATCTGGCTCGCCGCAACACCAGCATCTATCGAGCGGTTAAAGCAGCTTTTTCAGATGTAATCACTCTGCCGGGAACAGAAAATATCTTCATTGCTTCAAACGCATCGCTCACACGAAATCCGGAGATTGTTGCTCAGCGATTCCAAGAACGCAATATCACCGCAAGATTAATTCATCCTCTTTACATTCGCTATCTTTATACGAACGACCGCTTTGCTGAGATCGAAAAAACACTTCATAACACGATAGCTCCCACAAATTCAGACCTGAAACCGATTTGTTATCAATTGACGCTCTTAGTATGGCTTTCACGATTCTATCGGCCGATAGCTGATTTCCAGATAATGGCAGCCGGTTGGATTTGGTTGTTATTGATTCCCTTCGCGTTCGTATTCTGGATGATTCGGAAGCGGATAGTGGTTTCAAAACTCTTTCTTATCGCTCTCGCAGGTTTTGCGGGGATGGTTATCGAATTCGCGGTTCTACTCCGTTTTCAAACCGCAAGCGGTATTCTTTTTCGAGATATTGGATTGTTGTTGGCTGGGTTTATGGCAGGATTAGCGATGAGCCCCATGATTGGGCGATGGGCGGCGGGAAGAACACAAGGCGGCCAGTTATTAGTCGGTTCGCTGGGAATTCTCTGTTTCACTTCCGCATTTCTTTTCCATTGGGATGGAATGCGTTATACGATTACAGGAGTGGCTTGGCTGTTCCTCACTGGCTGCAATGTCGGCGCGCTCTTCTGTTATGCAACGGAGAAGATTCGAGAAAAAGGAGCGTCATTTTATGCCGCCGACCTTTTGGGAGGCAGCATCGGAGCTCTCATCGGTTCTATTATCCTGCTCCCTTCTCTGGGTCTGGACATTGGGGCGATATGGGTGGGATCAATTGTGGTCAGCGGAATGATTCTATCTACGGCAAACGAGTAAAAAATAATACTCTGTTGTTTGAAGCCTTGAATAAAGAAATTTTATTCGAGTTTCAGGTTCTGCCCCTCGCTGCGAGTAACGTACATCGCGGCGGTAATATCGCCGGTGACATTCAGCACAGTGCGGCACATATCAAGCAGGCGATCCACACCTAAGATAATACCGATTCCCTCACCCGGCACTCCTACCGACTGAAGTACGAGTACAATCACCGGCAGCGAGCCGCCCGGCACACCTGCTGTTCCGATGCCCGCCAGTACGGATGCTAATACCACCGTCACTTGTTGTGTAAGGGTAAGCTCAATTCCAAAAAATTGTGCAAGAAAAAGTACGGTCACACCTTCATAGAGCGCCGTGCCGTTTTGGTTGGCTGTCGAGCCAAGTGTCAATACAAAATTTGTGATAGTTCGCGGCACGCCGATCTTTTCTTCGGTCACCCGCAGCGCCGTTGGCAGCGTCACATTCGATGAACTTGTGGAAAATGCGGTCAGGATAACTTCTTCAATACGCCCGAAAAATTTTAAAGGACTGACTCGTATGATGTATTTTAAGACAAGTGAATAGACACCGAACATGTGCAAACAAAGGCCGACGAGCACGACCGCTACATATTTTCCCAAAAGAAAAACGACATCCACTCCAAGACGTGCGGTGACGCTGAACACGAGCGCGGCTACACCGTAGGGAGCGAGCTTCATGGCGATAGCAATGATTTTCATCACGATATCATATAACCCCTGAAGCCACTTTTCGAATACTTCCGTGCGTTCCGAACGCGCCAGAGCCAGAGCAATACCGACGAACAGCGAGAAAAACATAAGCGCTAAGATTCCGCCGCCTCGATAGGTTTCATCAAAAGCTCCGGCTGCATCCGCCAGCGGATTTTTTGGGATAAGGTCGAGCAGAGTCTGCACAATGGTTTTCGCTTCAGCGGCTTTTTCAACTACCGCTTGTGTCGGGCGAGTTGAGATGGTTGACATCAGAGACGTGCGGTCATCTTCCGAAAGCCCCACACCCGGCTTAATTGTATTGACCAAGGTGATGCCAATCAATACCGAAATGGACGTAATGATGAGGGTATAAAGAAAGGTCTTCAATCCGATACGACCCAAACGGCGAATATCCCCGAGTTCAGCCACGCCCAGAGCAAGAGCCGAGAAAATGAGCGGAATGACCGCCATGAAAATCAGACGCAGAAAAATCTGACCGAAAGGGGAGATGATATTCTTGATGAGCCAATTGAGAGCAGGCTCATCGGCGAAGAAAACATTACACAAGAGTCCTGCCATCACGCCGACGGCAAGACCGATGAAGATTTTAGTGTGAAGAGGAAGAGGTTTTAGCAAAAGAAATGCCTTACGTAAGAATGATAGGAATTATCTTAGAATTAAACTTGGGTGAAACGCGCCCCTCGATTTGGACAGGGGTAAGGGATCATTTAGCCAGATTCTCAACTTGGCTGGGATCATTTCAACAGCACCATTTTCTTCGTCTGAACAGATTCCCCTGCTTGCAGCCGATAGAAATAGATGCCCGACGGCAATTGTGAACCGTCAAAAGTAACACTCTGGATTCCGGCGGCTTGTATTTCGTCCACAAGATTTGCCACTTCCTGTCCCAGAAGATTGAATACCTTCAGCGATACAGGACTCATCTTCGGAAGCTCATACGAAATCTGCGTACTGGGATTGAAAGGATTGGGAAAATTCGGGCAGAGAATGTATTCGCTCGGTACGTTTATTCCGACAGGTTCTGCTCCCAATATATCCGGCCCCGTCTTTACAAGATGGCAATCTCGTCCTCCTGCTCCGAAAGAATAGGTGTATCCCGCTACGACATAGCCTCCGTCGGCTGTCTGCTGAACACAGTTGGCCCAATCATCACTGCTTCCCCCATAGGTGCGCGTCCAGAGCGTGTCGCCTTGACTATCCATCTTCACAAGATAGAAATTACTACTATCCGGAGTACCCGCACCGAAAGAAAGTGTCCATCCCGCCACGATATAACCTCCATCGGCTGTTTGCTGAACGGATTCGGCCCTATCATCGCCACTCCCGCCGTAGGTGCGCGTCCAGAGCATGTCGCCCTGACTGTTCGTCTTCACAACATACAAATCATACTCGCCCGCACCGAAAGACTCGGTCTCTCCCGCCACGATATAGCCTCCGTCGGCCGTCTGCTGAACGGAAAAAGCCCGATCATTGTAGCTCCCTTCATAAGTACGCGTCCAAAGCGTGTCGCCGAGTGGGTTCGTCTTCACAAGATAGAAATCAGTGTAGCCCGCACCGAAAGAATAGGTATATCCCGCCACAATATAGCCCCCGTCGGCTGTTTGCTGAGCGGAATTAGCCCAATCCTCGCTGCTTCCCCCATAAGTGCGCGTCCAGAGCGTGTCGCCGAAGCTGTTCGTCTTCACCAGATAGAAATCACGGCCGCCCGCACCAAAAGAAGTGGTATATCCCGCCATGATATAGCCGCTGTCGGTTGTCTGTTGAACGGACCGGGCTTCATCAAAGCTGCTCCCCCCATAAGTGCGCGTCCAGAGTGTGTCAGATGGGTAGTTCGTTGTCACCAGATAGAAGTCAGCCTCGCCCGCGCCGCAAGACCGGGTGTATCCCGCCACGATATAGCCTCCATCAGTGGTCTGCTGAACGGAATTGGCCTCATCCCTTGAGCTTCCTCCATAAGTGCGCGTCCAGAGCGGCTCGCCATAGCTATTCGTTTTCACCAGATAGAAATCACTGGTGCCCGCACCGAAAGAAGAGGTATATCCCGCCGCGATATAGCCTCCGTCGGTTGTCTGCTGAACGGAATTGGCCTCATCCCTTGAGCTTCCTCCATAAGTGTGCGTCCAGAGCGTGTCGGGATTCGGCTGGGCAAAGCTCGCGTGGGCAAAGGCAAGCGTGAATAAAACGATCAAAATCTGGAACATGATTTTCAACCTTTGTGTTTATGCGTGCTGCATTGGTCACCCTCTTTTGATCCTCCGTGAACGGAGGGAGATTTCAGGTTCCCTCTTGATCGCGGGAGGAGACATAGGGGAGTAATTGAGAATGTCACTTGTGAAATAGCTTCACACTTTTGGATTTATAGC
>JAZDIW010000324.1:0-7178 GCA_043804575.1 bacterium | reverse complement strand
GTTTTTCTCGAAGCGCGGGAATATCCCGCTTGGAAATGCGCAGGATCTGCTCCAAAGATTCCAGCGCGCGCGGGAGGTCGGCAAGCGCCACATAATCCCGTGCCAGCGCGCGGTAAACCTCCACGCGCTGGACATTGGTCAAATCCGTTCGCAGCGTGAGCATTCGATGGATTTTCAGCGCACGGGCCCCGTTGTCCATGTCCAGGTGGAGATGCCCCAAGCGAATATAGGCATCAATATTGGCCGTATCTCGCTGCACGGTTTCGCGCAGCTTCTGGAGCGCTCTCGTCTTGTCTTCGCAGAGAAGGGCGTGTAACGCTTCCGTGTAGGGCGTTTGCACGGGAGCTTTCCGTATCTCGCGCCGCTGCAGATAGACGAAGAGGAGAATGGCTCCACCGACAACCATCAGGATAAAGAGAAGAAATCCGAAGTCCATCTTTTCGCTCCTTAATCCATTGGCCGAGAGTCATCCCGCTCAATAGGAGGGGTGATGTCCTCCTCGATCGCGAGATTGCGCAGGCGATCCAATTCCTCGCGCACCTGCCGATTCTCTCGACGCAACTGGGCAATCTGCATGCGAAGGCGAATTTGGTTAACGACGGCCACGAGAAACGAGAGCACATAGCCCACGAAACCGGCCAAGAACAGCATGTAGGCCAGCGGCCATTCGGGTGAAGTCCACCCGAAGACCTTGACCGAAACATGGTCATAGCTGTTCTGCAGCAAGAATCCCATCAGAAAGAAAAGAACAACAATGAGAACAATCCAGCGGAAAATCCACATGGAAATATCCTCCCAATTTTTGGAGGAGACGTCAGTTTTTATACAGGATCGCCGACAAAAGTGAAGCCCCGCAATTCACCGAGCTTCCTTCGAATCACCTGCCCGGGACTTCGGCCATTCATAGAGAAAACAACCGGCCGGAAGTCCGGCGTGCGTCCGAACCATTGCGCAGGATCCTTCGGCGAGACACCTTCAATCAGCACATCGTCCACCCGTCCCACCTGCGCCAGATTCCGCTCGCGGCTGATTTTCATCTGAAGCGCGATGAGCATTTCCAGGCGACGAATTTTCTCGGCTTCGGGAACATCGTCCACCATGCGCGCCGCTTTCGTGTGCGGCCGCTGTGAGTACTTGAATAGAAAGGCACTGTCGAACCGGACTTCCCGCACGAGGTCGAGCGTCTCCTCGAATTCGCGCTCCGTCTCGCTCGGGAAGCCGACAATAATATCCGTTGACACGGCCAGATTCGGCAGGATTTGCCGCGCCGCTGCTACGATTTCCAGATAACGCTCGCGGGGATATCCACGATTCATCCGCGCGAGAATCCGGTTACTGCCCGATTGAACAGGCAAATGCAAGTAGGGGCAGATCTTCGGATTCTCACGCATGACTTCAAAGATGTCCAAGCGAAGATCTTGCGGATGCGAGGTCAGAAAACGAACGCGCGCAAGTCCGTCAACGACGGCAATTGCCCTAAGGCAGTTTGAGAAATCCTTGCCTTGCCACTGATAGGCGTCCACATTCTGCCCAAGAAGCATGACTTCGCGCGCGCCTTTGGCTACAAGCTGTTCGATTTCAGCGATAATCGAAGGCAACGGCCGTGACCTCTCGCGACCGCGCACATAGGGAACCACACAAAAAGAGCAGAACTTATCGCAACCTCGCGTGATGGTGACAAACGCAGTGATGTCGCCCGAGTGATGCGGCGCAATATCGTCATAGAGTTCGCGGCGATTCAGCCTCGCTGCGACATGCGCCGGTTGACCTGGAGCCGCAGCCAATCGCTCTTCAATCAGATAAGGCAACTGCCGATATTCATCCGGCCCGACAACCAAATCCAAAAAGGGCAACCGCCGCACAAGCTCATTCTTCATCTCCTGTGGGATGCAACCCAAGACGCCGATGATGCGATTCCCGTTTTGAGTCTTGAGGCGTGAAAGAGACGCCAACTGCCCCAGTGCGCGTTCTTCGGCGGATTCTCGCACAGCGCAGGTATTGACCAGAATCACATCGGCTTCTTCGAGCGTATCCGCAAGAAGAAATCCCGCGTTCAGAAGAATGGTCTCCACCGCGCGGCTATCGGCCACATTCATCTGACAGCCGTAGGTCTGGAGAAAGACCTGTGTTCTGCGGTCTTTCAAAGCCTGTCGTTCCTGTTTGTTACCCTTTCATAGGACGGACACCGCGCGGAACAGGCCGATTGACTTGCGGGCCAAAAATCACCGTGGGACCGTGAACGGTGAACCGCGCCACCTCGAGCGTTTGATCCGTCGTGATGGTTCCCGTGTAGGTGCGAGCATCGCCGTTGGCATAGACGCGCACATTATAGCCCATGGAAGTTATTTGGTTGCCGCATTCCGAATACCAGTCCACTTGGACGATGTATTCACCTGCCGGCGCGGAACTCCAGAAGATGTTTTCGGGCTGTCCGTTGATATAATTGCTGCATTTGTTGTCCCGGTCGAGCGAACCTCCTGAGGCGGTCGTCGTGTTCCAATAGGCACAGATTTCCGAATCGGGATCCGTCACCCAAAGGTCGAGGTCAATGGATTCGGCCGAATGCCAAGTCAAAGTCACCTGCACATCGCCCGTTCCGACCGACGGCGTCGGGATGGGATTGCAGCCGCAGCGGCCTGTCACGGGGTCCACGACAGAGCTTACGCTCAATCCCGTGCATTGCGGACTATTCCAACGCCACGGGGCCGAAACGACCACATTATCGCGGAATCCGCGCTCATAGCACGAATCCGCCGCGCAGGAACGATTGACATTTGACTTCTGGACTTGAACACATATCCCATAGGTTCCCTGAGGCACATACCAATTCCCTTCGGAAGCCCAGCCAATCGTTCCCGAAGGAGCCCAAAGACAGTTCAAATCCGTATAGGTGCTGTCCAATTCGGGATAGGTGAAGCTATATTGCTCGACGCACAAATAGAGCCACTTACCGGTAAGGTTATTCACATGGATGCAGCCCCAAGCGGTTTGAGAAGCAGAACTTGTAGTCGCAAACCAGCTTGAGAGTTCGTAGGTCTGAGCGCTGATGGTCCGCGTTTCCGAATCATAGCCGACTCCAAAGGACTCATACTCGCCGGTAGTTGGATTTACACGGTAGAGTGTGACCTCACCTGGGTCATCCGTTCCCGGAATCGGGATCGTAACTTCGATAGGACTGGCAAAGACGAATCCATCCGGGCCAAAGCGATAGACATCGGACGCCACGGTCTCGCCTTGAGGCGCGGTGACAGTCAAGTCCGTATTGCGCTCGATGGAAAAGACCATTGTGCCAGTGTCGCCGGCGGTTGTCAGTGGAACCGCTCCCGTCGGCACGACAAGTCTCGCGCCGGTTTCGGTCTGAATCGTACCGCTGGTTTCGCTCGTGACTGTCCCGGACGCTTGATAATCGCTCTCACTGGGCCCTGTAGGCGGCGGCGTCTCCTTTTCTTTCTTCTCGCATCCGTTCCACAGAAGCAAAACCATCGCCAGAACGGCGAGAAGCACTGGGATAAGCCTTGTTGATTTTTTCACGGGAATCTCCTTTGTAAGAATCGTTATGTCTCTATTGTCTCTTTTCCAGAATCAGAATATTTCCAAAAGCCGGATAGGGAATCCGTACATACTCGAACCAGAGTCTATTCAGTGCGTGAACGAGCTTGTTGAGAGGTTTCGATGAGATCCTCGTATGTAGTTCCGTGAACTGACCGGCGATGCGCTTTCTAGGAGAGAGTCCACGACTGCGAAATCTCTCAAGCAGCCATCGCATGTTTGATTGTCTTGTCAGCAGTACTCCCGTAGAATTGACTGTCCAATACTCTACGCCCGTCGGTGTTCTCTTGATAAGGGCCTTCCCTCTTCTCAGAAGCCGTTTGAGATTTCGCAGGATGACAGCTTCCAAGGAATACATATTTGCTTCACTAACCACAAGCCTTCCTCCGGGTCTCAGAACGCGTGTAAGTTCCGAGATCGCCTTCTCCAAATCCGGGATATGCATCAAAACGCCGCAGCACAGAGCGTAGTTGAAAGTTCCGTCTTCAAACGGGAGCGCCAATAGGTTTCCATGTTGAATATGTATTCTGTCTTCCATCCGGCTCGCGGCAACATTTTCCCGCGCGAGTTTCAACGCGGCTTCCGAGCAGTCCAGGGCTTGGACAAAGAATCCGCGCCTTGCCAAACGAATCGAATGAGCGCAATTGCCGCACCCTGCATCGAGAATAACGGAGCCTTGTGGGGCATTCAGAATCTTGGTCACATAGTCAAATTCCTGTTCGCAGAAGGCCTCGTTTTCGGCAGAATAGTAGGTCTCAATCCATTTCTGGTGAATGTCCGGTTCTGCAAAAAACCTCTCTACGAGTTCCAAGTCTGAGGTGTTCATCTCCTCTTCTGATCTTCAGCCCATAGCCAAGCTGTCATCGCTTCCTTGATATTCTCCAGAGCTTCCTTTTCGCCTTTGCCTTGAGAGACACATCCCGGAAGCGCGGGACATTCCGCGACAATCCAGCCGTCCTCGGCCCGCTCAAGTGTCACATGAAAAATCATACCGTTTTGCCTCCAATTCAATGGCGCTTAAAGTTGCCAGCATCAAAGGAGTTTTGCGAAGCAAAGATTTGAGTGACTCCGCCTTTGGTGGACGCCCCTCTTATGCTGTGTTAGCCGAAGGCGGTACAATATATTTAGTTTTTAAATCCAAAGGCTTTCTGTTTGCTCTTGGATCAATTGAATCAAACAGAGTTACAGAACGAGCCATCCGCCTTGAGGACATAGCAACATAATCTGGGTTAATATCAATTCCAATCCAATGTCGCGCAAGAGTCCTTGCCACTTTGCACGTAGTCCCACTGCCAACAAAGGGATCAAGGACAGTATCCCCAGGATTGGAACTTACCCGTATCATACGTTCCATTGCTCCTTCAGGCTTTTGTGTAGGGTGTTCCTCCCGTTCTTTGCTACAATAGTGCACATGAGAAAATTGCCAAACGTCGCCGGGATTTGCTCCCTCCATATTGTTCCTCTGCCTATAATACTTTTGCGGAATGCGAACCTCATCAAGATTGAAAGTGTAATCTTTCCCTTTGATAAAGCAGAGAATATCTTCATGTCTTGGTGAAAATCCCCTGGTTCTTCCCATTCCTTGGGTGTAATGCCAAGTAATCCATCCATTGAAAAGCAGGCCGAAATGATTTTCGAGCATGATATATAGTCTTGAAATAAATCTAACTCCCATAAAGATGTAAATCGTGCCATTGCCCTTAAGAAGTCTGACAGCTTCACTAATCCATTGTAGAGTGAAATTCTCGTATTCGTCCCAATCCTTTTTGTCAATAGTACTACCATAGTCTTTCCCAAGGTTGTATGGAGGATCGGCACATATTAGGTCAACAGATTCATCAGGGAACGTCCTCATTATTTCAATGGCGTTTCCACAGTAGAATCGATCTAACTCCACTTTCATCCCTCCTTTATCCACTCATGTTGCTTCGCAAGACGCAACCACGCCTCTTTGCCTTGTGAACGAATAAACTTCTTGTCGAGCATCTGAAGAAATTCCCAAGTTGTCCTTTGGGCAATATGAACATAATGAATATCACGGATTTGAAGTTGCCCTGTGCCTAAAGCGGGATTATAGTTGAGGTCTTTTTCTGATATATTTTTCAAATCGTAGGCAGAATAGGATACGACTTCCATTATTCCATTAGTCATTCCAAGCGCTTGATCTTTTTCGCAATACACCCGGTGTTTTAAAGACAATACAATGAAAATGTAATCCGGGTCATCAATATATTCAGAACGAATGCGAGCAAAGGAAGTAATATTTGGACTTTTGCCAGAGGTTTCTATATCTTCGGCCGTTGCCTTCACATCTACGTTTGCTGAAACATAGTCGGTATTGTTTCTGTTACGCTTGAACTGCAAAATAATATCAAAGGGATCCAATCTCTTGCCTGGTTCAACATTGATGAGCTGATATTGGTTGCCTTTGTCATCTGCAATAATTTCAAACTGTTCCAACGCCCATGCCTCCACGAATGGGCCCGCAACTTTATTTATGTTTTCCAGTGGCAATCCTCTTTTGAGATTTGTGCGAATGAAAATCTTGTTCTTTCCAGCTTTAATAGCCGTTTCCATAATCTGGGAAATGCACTCAACAACAAACCTTGAGTTTTCTGGATAGTCATCACTTTCTCGTGGTACTTTATACTCAACGTCAACCATTTTATTCTCTTTCTCCAAATCACATTAAGCCGATTTCGCCTAACTTAGGATGACCGAACTCGGTTCGCTTGTCACTCCAAAATGGAAGATAATCCAAACCCATGAAGGATGAGGTATCAGGCAATTTGGATTCTTGCCGATTTCAGGAAAGAAAGGAGCTCTCTCTCCGGAATCGTCTTCTGCTCTCCAGTCGCCAGCGATTTGACTGTTACTTGTCCTGCTGCGCGCTCGTCGGGGCCGAGAAGAACCACAAATGGAATCTTCTGGCGGTCGGCGTAGGCCAATTGCTTTTTCAAGCGGTTAGGCTCATACCAGACTTCGACACGGAAATCGGCCTTGCGAAGTCGAGTCGCAAGCGCGAGGGCTGCCGAAAGACCCTCTTCGTCAAATTGCGCAATGAGCACATCAGTGAAACTCGGTTCCACACGGAAGAGCCCAAGCTCTGTCATCGCCGTTTGAATGCGGTCGAGGCCCAGTGTCGTGCCGGTGGCCGGCACTTCTTCATCGGTAAATGTTGCGACGAGGCCGTCATAGCGCCCGCCGCCCGAAAGCGAACCAATATGAGGACGCTCGGGCAGCACCGTCTCGAAAATCGGGCCGGTGTAATAATCGAGCCCACGCGCCAATGTCAGGTCGGGTTTCAAGCGATTCGGCTTGACATCGAGCTGAATGGAACGCTCGTAAACCTCGCGCACTTCGCGCACGCCTTCGAGGCCAACCTCGACACCTTTAAAAGCGCTCTCGGTAGCCTTCCAGTCCGGCCCTTCATTCCAAAGGTTGCAGAATCCCTCTACGCGATCGCGCACCGACGAGTCAAAGCCGCATTCCGACAGCTCTTCTTGAACGCCCTCCCAGCCTATCTTGTCCAATTTGTCAATGCACCGGCAGAGAGGGAATACCTTTTCTTCATCGCCGCAGACAAGCTTCGCCATTCCGCGCAAGAGCTTTCGCGAGGAAAGCCGGAT
>JAZDIW010000323.1:0-4886 GCA_043804575.1 bacterium | reverse complement strand
CTCCTTACCGATTGCGATTCGATTATCGAGTCTTTTTGGATGAAAGGATGCTCTGTGAAGGCTTCACAGAGCATTGCTTCGTGAATCCCAACGGCAAAATCGTCAAAGTGCCGCAAGAATTGACGAAGAGAATGGCGCGCGGATGAGAGGAATCGCGCTTCTGACGGGAGGCACGGGTTTCATCGGGAGTCACCTAAGCGAGGAAATGGCCCGAGCGGGGTGGCGAGTTCGAGCTCTCGTGCGCAAGCCCACAAAGCCGCGATGGCTGCAAGGCTTGGATGTGGACATTGCCAAAGGAGATGTCGAGGAGCCTTCGTCGCTGCCATCGGCCTTGAAGGGCGCGGAGTTGGTGCTTCACTGCGCCGGCTTGACGAAAGCGAATCGCCTCAGCGACTACATGAAAGCCAACGCCCAGGGAACGCAGGCGTTGGTCGAGGCATGTGTCCGGGCGGGAGTTAGGCGTTTTGTCTATTGCTCGTCTCAAGCGGCGATGGGACCGGCAACAAGAGCGAGGCCGCGTGTGGAGGAGGATGCCTCCGAACCCATCACGGACTATGGGGTCTCCAAATTGGAGGGAGAGAGAGCCGTGCAGAATTGCAGCGGACAGATGGAGTGGATGATTCTGCGTCCGCCCGCCGTGTTTGGCCCCCGTGATGAGCAATTTCTTCCGCTCTTCCGGATGATCAAGAGATATGGGCGATATCCTGCCTTTGGGCGAGATGAGCGCTCTTATAGTTGGGTCTTCGTTCGGGATCTCGTCTCTGCTCTTCGGCTTGCGGCCCAAACGGAAACCGGACTTAATGAAATCTATTTTGTGGCAGACGACTCGCCTGTCACCTGGCGGGAAATCTCGGAGATTGCGACCTCGCTTCACAAAGGCAGAGTCCGACCGCTCCCCTATCTGCCTTTGCCGGTTCTGCAGATAATCGCTTTGTTCAGCGAAGGAGCGGCACGCCTGCGAGGCAAGGCGGCTCTTTTCAATCGGCAGAAGCTGGCTGAAATTCTCGCACCGGGCTGGGTCGTCTCTTCGGAGAAAATTCGGCGGCGATTGGGATTTCAATGTCAAACTCCGTTGGCCGAGGCCGTGCGCGAGACGGTGGATTGGTATGAAGGACAGGGCTGGTTATAGCGTGCGTTCCAAGGGAAGGCGCAAGAAGGCAAAGAAGCCGAAGCCACGCCTTCCGCTGCCCAAGAAGCCTCCCAAAGTTGAGCCCTTGGAAAAGGCGTATCGCAGACGCAAAAAGCATCCGAAAGAAGAGAACGAGCGGCAAGAGAATGGAACTTGTTTGGAGTTTCCTGAAGACAATCCAGAATGATTCGCACTTTGGCGCGTGCCACAGGCATCTGGAATCCTTTCCGCCCGAGCCCGCGCGCTCGGGTGAGCTCCATCCTCCATTGCCGCCGGTTCTGACAGAGGGTTTGGCCGCGCTCGGCATACAACAGCTCTTTTCTCATCAAGCGGATGCCATTGCGAAGATCCGAGCCGGTGGCAATGTCGTGGTCGTCACGCCGACGGCCAGCGGCAAGACTCTCACCTATTTTCTGCCGATTGTCGAGAGACTTCTGAGGGAACCCGACAAATCGGCATTGGTCTTGTTTCCACTCAAGGCCTTGGAACAAGATCAGAAGCTGAAAGCATCCTATTGGCAAAAGGCTCTCGCAGGACAGCTTGACCTCTCGGTAGAGGTTTACGATGGAGACACGCCGGGGCATGTGCGCGCTCGGCTGAAAAAGCACCCGCCGCACATGCTCTTTTCCAATCCGGACATGCTCCACGCGGGATTCATGGCCTTTCATCAAGGATGGGAGTCGTTTCTGCGGAGGCTTCAGTTTATCGTGATTGACGAGTTGCATGCCTATCGAGGCATTTTCGGCTCTCACATCTTGCAGGTTTTTCGGCGTCTTTCGAGATTGCTTACCTATTACCATGTTCAGCCTCAATTCATCGCTCTTTCCGCAACCATTGCCAATCCGGTCGAGCTTGCCGAGAAACTCACGGGGCAGTCTTTTGAATTGGTTTCCCGGTCAGGGGCGCCCTTGGGCGAGCGCCATTTTCTTTTCCTGGATCCGCCCCAATCCGTGACCAGTGCAGCCGCGCGCCTGTTTATCCAGGCCGTCGAACTTGGACTCAAGACCATTGTCTTCACGCGCGCCCGCGCAACGACGGAAATCATCCATCGCACGATCCTCGACACCCGCCCGGATCTCGAAAAACTCATTAGTTCCTATCGCGCGGGATTTCTTCCCGAGGAGAGACGGGAAATTGAGGCACGGCTTGCGCGAGGGGATTTGAAGGGTGTCGTGTCCACGAGCGCCCTGGAACTTGGAATAGACATTGGGGGCCTTGATCTCTGCATTCTTGCGGGCTATCCGGGCAGCATCACCGCGACTTGGCAGCGAGCGGGCCGTGTGGGTCGGCGCGGTGAGGAGTCCGCCGTCATCTTGCTTACCCAAGCCGACGCTCTGGAGCAATATTTTCTGCACAACCCTTCCGATTTTTTTTCGCGACCTTTTGAGGCTGCGATGGTGAGCGAAGATAACGAGGAGATTCTTCGCGCTCATCTCCCGTCGGCTGCCGCGGAGATTCCCCTGATGGAAGGGGACTCGTTCATTGATGTCGAACAGCATGCGCGGGCCATTCAATCGCTCGAGCGAGAGGGGCTGCTCGTGCGCAGCGCAAGCGGGAAACAATGGTTTCCCGGTGTTCGGCGTCCTCAGCGGAATGTGGGCATTCGTAACATCGGGCATACTTTCGACATTGTCTCTTCCGATGAGCCGAAGCCCATTGGCGAAATCTCGGCGCCGGCCGTTTTTCGGGAATGCCACGAAGGAGCGATTTATCTCCATCGAGGCCACCAGTATGAGGTGCGGAAACTCGATTTGGAAAAGAAACGAGTCGAAGTTCGACCTGTCTCTGTAGCCGTCTACACCATGGTGCGCTCGGACAAGAAGACGGAAATCCTCGATGAAACGGCGCAAAAGGAAATCAAGTCGTTTGTCGTGCATTTCGGTAAAGTGAAGGTCACAGAGACTTTCCACAGTTACGAACGGCGTCGGCTTTACAGCCAGGAGTTGCTGTCTGTGGAACCGCTGGAGTTGCCGCCCCAGAGCTACACGACGACGGCCGTTTGGATTGATATTCCAGAGCGGATTTCGCAGCAATTGGCGCAGGAGGAGCGCCATTTCATGGGGGGCATTCACGCCGTGGAACATGCGGCTATCTCACTGGTTCCTCTCTTTGCTCTGTGTGATCGCGCGGATGTAGGAGGCATTTCCTATACGAAGCATCCCCAACTGCACGGCGGCGCCGTTTTTCTATATGATGGCTACGCGGGAGGCATCGGCATCTCCAAGCGAATTTACGAAGTCGTTGAGCAGCTTCTCGAGCGCACACACAAACTTATCTCCGAATGTACCTGTGAAGAAGGTTGTCCTTCCTGCATCCATTCACCCAAATGCGGAGCGGGAAACAAGCCGCTGGACAAGAGGGCGGCCGTGATGGTGCTGGATGGTCTCCTAACAATGCCCGATGTCGAAATCCCCGCAACCTTGCCGCTGAAGGACAGGACGGAACCTACACCCATTCGGAGTCATATTCCCGTCACGATTCCTCCGGGGCGGAGGGTGTTGGTGTTTGACCTCGAGACGCAGCTTTCCGCCGAAGAGGTCGGAGGCTGGTCCTTCATTCGCCAAATGCGCCTGGCGTTGGGCGGCGTTTTTGACAGTCGCGACGGAGAGATTCATTTCTATGATGAGGCGCATGTCGAAGACCTCGTCGCCCATCTGCATCGGGGTGACCTGATTGTCGGATACAATCAGTTGCGCTTTGATTATGAGGTGCTGCGCGGATACACTTTCGATGACTTCGCCGCTCTCCCTTCGCTCGACATGCTTCTCGAGGTTGAGAAGCAAGCGGGGTTGCGTCTGAAATTGGATACCGTCGCCCGAGCCACTTTGGGCGTTCAGAAACTCGCCGATGGACTGCAATCCATCGCCTGGTGGAAAGAAGGTCGTCTGGATCTCATTGAGACCTACTGTCGGCAAGACATCGAGATCACGCGTGATCTGTTTTTCTTCGGCCTGCAACATGGATATTTGCTTTACGAACGGAAAGATTTTGGCGTGGTGCGCATTCCAGTCAGTTGGGAGTTGGAAAAGATGTTGCCTGCGGGAAAGGCTAAGGTGGCATAGGTGTTTCGGAAAGTTCTCATAGCGAATCGAGGGGAAATCGCCATCCGAATTATGCGAGCCTGCCGCGAGATGGGAGTCCATTCGGTCGCCGTTTATTCCGAGGCGGATCGCACGGCTCTCCATCCTCAGATGGCGGACGAGGCTCATTTCATCGGGCCGGCTCCTGCCACAGAGAGCTATCTTCATGTCGAGCGTCTTCTGGATGCGGCCCGAAAGAGTGGGGCAGAGGCCATCCATCCGGGTTATGGTTTTCTGGCGGAAAATGCCGGTTTTGCACAGGCGGTTCAGGATGCCGGTTTCGTTTTTATTGGTCCTCCGCCCAAAGCGATGCGCGCGATGGGTTCCAAAACCGAGGCGCGGCGTCTGATGAAATCAGCCGATGTTCCGATCATTCCGGGAATGGAGAAATCTCTCGCTTCCGTGTCTGAAGCTAAGCAAGTGGCGCAACGCATCGGCTATCCGGTCATGCTGAAAGCGGCATTGGGCGGCGGCGGGAAAGGCATGCGCATTGTTCATAAAGAGGAGGATCTCGAAAAAGCATTCGATGCGGCGACGCGCGAAGCCGAAGGAGCCTTCGCGGATCGCAGCATTTACCTCGAAAAATTTCTGCCCGGACCCCGACATATCGAATTTCAAATTCTGGCGGATCAATACGGCCATGTGATTCACTTGGGAGAGCGCGAGTGTTCCATCCA
>JAZDIW010000322.1:0-19371 GCA_043804575.1 bacterium | reverse complement strand
GGTGGAAGGGCTTTATGTGGATGTCGGCGTCACCATGGCCGACCTCAAAGGGACTCTCGTCGCTTTCTACCGCACTCTCTTCGGCGAAGAAACCGGCGTTCGCTTTCGCCCGCATTTCTTCCCATTTACCGAGCCGTCGGCCGAAGTGGATATCACTTGTCTTTTTTGCCACGCCGCGGGGTGTCGAGTCTGCAAAGGTACAGGCTGGATTGAAATGGGGGGCTCAGGGATGGTGGATCCTAATGTCTTGGACGGTGTTGGCTACGATAACGAGAAATATACGGGCTGGGCGTTTGGTCTGGGTATCGAGCGCGTGGCGATGTTTCTCTATGGAATTGAAAACATCCGAAGTCTCTATGATGCGGATGTGAGGTTCCTTCGGCAGTTTGTGTAGTTCGCATTCCCATGATTATCTCCTACAATTGGCTGGCCGATTTTGTTGATTTGCCCATCGGCCCTGAGGAAACGGCAGAGCTTCTGACCATGCTCGGCCTCGAGGTGGAGTCCATGACGCACTATCGCGGCGCGCTTGACAAGGTCGTGGTAGGTCGAGTCGTGGAATGCTCGCCCATTGCGGGTTCCGAAACGATGAAGCGAACGCGAGTGGATGTGGGAACGGAGATTCTGCCTATCGTTTGCGGCGCTCCAAATGTTCGGGAGGGGATGACGGTTGCCGTCGCACTGCCTTCCGCCATGCTTCCCATCGGCACCGAAATCCGAGCGACGCGCATTCTCGGACAAGAATCACGGGGAATGTTAGTTTCCGAAGCGGAAATCGGAATGTCTCCGGATGCCGCGGGGATTTTGGAGGGGGACGCTGATTGGCCGCTGGGGGCAACGCTCGCGAGCCGGAACATCGCGGAAGACACGGTTTTCGATGTCGAGGTGACGCCGAATCGTCCGGATTTCCTCTCGCACTTCGGTGTGGCGCGAGACCTGGCGGCGAAACTCCGGTTGCCTTTGCGCGAGCCGGAGATAGATCTGCACGAAGTGGAAGCGCCCACATCGGCACGGATTCGTGTAATCTTGGAGGATCCAAGCGGTTGCCCGCGATATGGCGCGCGTTTCGTTGAAGGGATCACCATCAGATCATCGCCGTTTGAAATGCGATTGCGGCTTTCGCGGTGTGGTTTGCGGCCTATCTCGAATATCGTGGATGTGACGAACTATGTCATGCTCGAACTGGGCCATCCTCTTCATGCCTTTGACTACGCGCTGTTGCAGGGAGGAGAAATTCGCGTTCGCTGTGCCCGGCCCGCGGAGACTTTTCTGACTTTGGACGGCAAGGTGCACTCCTTGCGGTTGGATACGCTTCTGATTTGCGATGCTCGTCGCGCTGTCGCCATGGCGGGAGTGATGGGAGGCCTGAACAGCGAAATCCGCGAAAGCACACGCGATGTTTTGATCGAATGCGCCTATTTTGATCCCGTCTCCATCCGTCGCACGTCTAGATTTCTTGAGATTTCTACGGATTCGTCACGGCGTTTCGAGCGAGGCGTGGATCCGAACGGTGTCCCGCGCGTGATTGACCGCACGGCGGCTTTGATGGCCAAGCTCAGCGGCGGCAAACTATACAAGAGTATTGTGGACGAATATCCCGAACCCATCGAACCGCTGCCCATCGCATTTCGACCCGAGAGGGCGCGCGCATTGGTTGGCGTGGACATCTCTGACAAGGCGATGGAGGAGATTCTCGCGGGACTGGGATGCGAAGTCGAGAAGAGCGATGAGGCTTGGATTGTCATGGCGCCCACTTTTCGCCCGGACCTCACGCGTGAGGTGGATCTGATCGAAGAGGTCGTAAGACTGTATGGCTATGATGAGATTCCGGTGGCCATTACCAGTCGCGTGCCGCTACGCACCTGGCGCGATCCTCTGGCGCAGTTGGGTCAGAAATGCGCCGATGTTCTCGTCAGTTTGGGATTCTTGGAAGTTCAATCTGTTTCGATGGGAAGACCTGACCCGTTGCATGATTTGCCCGCAATAGCGCCGGGGGTTGCCATTGCCAATCCCGTCACGGAAGACATGACCCATTTGCAGGGCGCGCTGCGAGGAAAGCTTGTCCACGCCGCATCAGCCAACTGGCAGCGAGGAGACCGGACACTGCGGCTCTTTGAGATGGCCCGCACCTTCCATGAGGGCCAGGCCGACGACCCTCGAACCTGGGAACAATGGGCTTTGGCGGGGGTCTTGACGGGAACGGTTCATCCCGCCGGTTGGACAGACCCGCCTAAGCCTGTAGATTTTTTTGAGTTAAAGGGTGTGGTCGAGACCTTATGCCAAAAGATTTCACTTGACAATTACGAGATTTTTTGCTATGATACTGTCAGCGAGGACGGCCTCAAGGGAGTCCTGAAAGCAGAAGGTGATATCCTCGGCGAGTTGGGGATTTGGAGCCGCAAGCTGATGGCGGCCCACGAAATTGACGCCGAGGTGGCCTATTTTGAATTCTCCATAGATGCGCTTCTGAGGCATGTCCGGGCAGAGAGGAAGATTCAACCGCTGCCACGTTTTCCCGCTGTTTTTCGGGATATTGCGGTGGTTGTCGAGGAGGATTTGCCCGCGCAGGAGGTCCGAGCAGCGATTCAGCGTCTGGGTGGTGAAAGTCTCAAAGGCGTGGAGTTGTTTGACCTCTATCGGGGCGAACAGGTGGAGGCAGGCCGCAAGAGCTTGGCTTTTCGGCTCGAGTTTCTCGATTCGAAGCGAACGCTGACGGCGGAGGAGGCGGAGCAGAGCGTTGAGCGAATTGTGGCGGGACTAAAGGAGGAATTTCAGGCGATACGGCGCTAAGTTGATGGATGTTCCCGTCAGGGGATAGCCTGGCAACGGGAAGTGGCCTTAGAGAAGGCGTCAAAAGGAAGTGAAAAGGGGCGAGAAAATCCTGTGGATACCCAGGCATTTGATATTCTTGAGCAGAAAGTCAGTCAGATTTTAGAACGACTGAAGAGTTTGCGGTCCGAGAACGAGGAGCTGCGCACGGCCGTGCAGGAGTGGGAGGCGCGCTGTCAGGAGCTCTCGGCCAAGCTCGAGGATATGACCCGCGAGCGAGACAAGTTCGCGGAGAACCAGCGGGATGTTTCCAAGGAGGAGCGAATTCGGCAAAAAGTTACCGAGCTCCTATCCCGTTTGGAAGCCGCATAGATGTTCGCACGGGGATTCTCTTGGTGAACTCGCCCACGAATTTGGGTCGGCTCCATGGGTGACCAAGAAAAGACCGTTTCGGTTACTGTTTTCGGGCAGGAATGTGCGATCAAGGGGGATGCAGACGCGGATTATATGCGGGAGGTCGCGTCCTTTACGGATGCGCGGATGCGGGAGACTCAGGCCGCGCATCCGACGAAACCTCCGCTCAAAATTGCCATATTGACGGCCCTGAACCTTGCAGACCAGCTACGTACGTGCCAACAAGAAAAAGAGGGGCTTCTGGCGCGACTGGAAGACAGGGTTCGTGAATTCTCCGACAGTCTGAACCGGGAGTTGGTATGATGATCGATTCCGTCCGCCCGAATTCTATGGAGGACCCCGAGCGATAGAAATCCTTTGACAGACTGAAGTACGCAGGATGTGAAGACATCCCTGCTTGTGCCAGGCTTTTTTAAGAACCAACAGAAGAAAGCATGGGAGCTCATCTCTGGCGTCTATCGCAAGCCTAAGTCCCTCTGCGGAGGGATTCCAGCCGGTTTCGGCCGGACTTGGATAGAGGAAGCGAGAACCGTACAGGAGGGCACCCACCGTAGCGTACCATGTTCTTGGTACAACGCCGCGCCAGCAGGGATTGTTTTTTTTATGGGGAGTGAGGGAGACAGAAGTGGATAATCTTATTGTGATAGCCGTCATATTCGGCACCGGCCTTATCTGTTTTTTTCTTGTCGGATGGTTTGTTGGCAGGCAAGTCGAGCGGGGTCGTTACCTTCGCGCCAAGCGAGATGCGGAGGGCATTGTCGCAGACGCCCAAAAGGAGGCGGAAACGCTGCTGCGCGAAAAGATGCTCGAACTCAAGGACGAACAGATACGGCTCCGAAGCGAGCAGGAAGCCGAGCTGCGGCACAAGTTGGATGAAATTGCGCGCTCGGAACGCAGCCTTCGGGACCGAGAAGCGAATCTGAAAAACCGCACGGAGGCCGTCGACCGCCGGACAAAAGAACAGGAGAAACTCCAGCAGCAGTTGGCCCAGAGCGAGAAGACCATCTCAGAAAAGGAAGCGATTATCGATACTCTGGTCGAGGAGCAGAAGGCGGCGTTGGAGCGGGTCAGCCAAATGACTCAAGAGGAGGCCCTCGGCGAGCTGAAGAATCGGCTTCTCGACAAGGCGAAAGAGCAAACGGCAGAGGCGGTTCGGGAGATGCGTGACCGGGCTCGCCAGCAAGCCAATCGGGAAGCGAGGGAAATCACGGTTTCCGCCATTCAGCGCACCGCCGCCGACCATTCGGTGGAAACGACGGTTTCCGTCGTGAATCTGCCCAATGACGACATCAAAGGACGCATCATCGGCCGCGAAGGGCGGAATATTCGTGCTTTCGAGCAGGCCACCGGTGTGGACATCATCGTAGACGATACACCGGAAGCCGTGATTATTTCGGCGTTTGATCCGCTGCGACGGGAAATCGCCCGCCGTGCTCTCGAAAAGCTCATGTCGGACGGGCGCATTCATCCTGCCCGCATCGAAGAGGTCGCTAAGAAGAGCGAAAAGGAGATGGACGAGCAGCTTGTGGAAACCGGCGAGAATGCCGCGATGGAAGTGGGAGTGATTGGCCTGCACGGCGAACTCATCAAACTCCTCGGACGGCTCAAATACCGAACCAGCTATGGCCAGAATTGTCTCCAGCACTCCGTGGAGGTGGCTCATTTGGCGGGCCTCATGGCGGCGCAGCTTGGACTCGATGCCAAAGCGGCCAAGCGTGCAGGGCTTCTGCACGACATTGGCAAGGCCATTGACCGCACGACCGAAGGGACGCATGTCACCATCGGCTTGGAGCTGGCCCGGAAGTATCGGGAGCCGAAGGTCGTGCAGAATGCGATTGCGTCGCATCATGGGGATACGGAATCGAATTCGCTCATCGGTGTCCTTGTGCAGGCCGCCGATGCCGTCTCATGCAGTCGGCCCGGCGCGAGGCGAGAGACGCTGGAATCGTACATCAAACGACTGGAGAAACTTGAGGAATTGACCAATTCGTTCCCGGGCGTTCAGAAGTGCTTCGCCATTCAAGCGGGTCGGGAAATTCGCGTCATTGTCGAGCCCGAAAAAGTCAGCGATGCCCAGGCGGAGGGCCTGGCCCATGACATTGCGGAGCGAATTCAAGAAGAGATGGAATACCCCGGTCAAATACGCGTGACCGTTGTGCGAGAATTTCGAGCCGTTGAGCTGGCAAAGTAAGAGCGTGCAAGATACTCTGACCATACTCTTTATCGGGGATGTGATGGGCAAGCCCGGGATGGAGGTGTTGCGGCGCCTTCTTCCCGGGCTTCTGCTCCGGTATCGCGTGGATTTCTGCATTGCCAACGGCGAAAATGTGGATGGCGGCAAAGGTCTCTCGCCAAAGCTTTTCGAGGAAATGCGCGCACTGGGCGTGGATGTGGTGACCGGCGGCAACCACATTCTCTACCGCGACAAGATTCTTCCGGTGCTCGAGGAGAGTCCGCACCTGATTCGGCCCTTCAACTATCCTCCGGGCACGCCGGGGTACGGTTCGGCAGTCTATGACTTGAAGCTCGGAGACAAGATCGCCGTTTTGAATCTGCAAGGCCGTGCGTTTCTGCCCCTCTCGGATTGTCCCTTCCGAAGAGGGCGAGCGGAGCTGGAGCGGCTCGCCTCGCTTGCAAAAGTCATCGTCGTGGATTTCCATGCCGAAGCCACGGCGGAAAAGATCGCTTTTGCTCGCTATGTGGATGGTTTTTGCAGCGCCGCTATTGGCACGCATACGCATGTTCAAACGGCCGACGAGGCGATTTTGCCGGGTGGAACCGCTTACATCACGGATGTCGGAATGACCGGGGCGCATAGCGGAGTCATCGGCTTGGAGACCGAATGCGCGCTGAACCGTTTTCTGCAAGTTGGGCAGGGAGGATACGCTTCGGCGGCCACAGAGGATCTGCGCCTCTCCGCCGTTCTCTTGGAGATTGATTCTCACAGTGGCAAGGCTCTCCGTATCGAGAGATTGCAGATCGGAATATGAAAAGGAAGTGGTGTGTCATCGCCGATACCTGGCGGGAGCCGAAGGCACGGATTCAGCGTTTGGCTGTCGAAATTGAGGGAGAAAGAATCGTTCGCATCGCGCCTCCAACGGAGGCGTTTTTTTTGAAGGATGCGATGGTCTTCCCAAGCCCCGCGCTGCTCATTCCGGCTTTTCATGACAGCCATGCGCATCTGATGACCGGTGGATTGAGTCTGGATTGGGTCAGCTTGGGGGGTATTCATGATGTAGATGAGACGGCGGCTCGTTTGGAAGCGGCCGCGCGAGAATCGGATGGACACTGGTTGGATGGTTGTGATTTCGACCCGGCGCTGCTTTCTCTTGACCGATGGACATTGGACAAGATTGTTCGCGACATTCCCGTTTTCATTCGCAGCCACGATTTGCATTCAGCCCTCGTGAACAGTGCGACTTTGGCATTGGCAGGAATTGACGATAATGTAGTTGATCCGCCTGGAGGATGCTTCGAGCGTGACGCGGATGGCAAACTGAACGGTCTTGTGCGCGAGCGCGCCTGTGATTTCATCCTGAGTTTCCGGCCTCCTCTCGGGAAGGCACAAGCGCAACGCGCTCTTCTGAGGAGTCAGAGTCTTGCTTTTTCCCGTGGCATCACGGCGGTCAGTGTCTCGGTTTGTGCCGATTGGGTTCCGTTCTATGTTGATTTCATGCAGAGTTCGGAATCGAGGATTCGCCTGAATCTCTGGAAAGAGACGGCCGATTTCGATTACGACGGCGAACGCTTTGACCCTTTGGAGGAAACGCAGTTTCGCTATGCGACCTTCAAGGGTTATGTGGATGGCGCTCTGGGGTCGCAGACGGCTGCCCTATGGGAGCCCTACACGAATAATCCCGACAATCGAGGGATTCTCACGGTCGAAGAAGAGAAACTGACTCGCTTCGTGCAGGCTGCCGCCGGTGAGGGTTATCAAGTGGCATTGCATGCGATCGGGGATCGAGCTTGCACGATTGCACTCAATGCGTTTGCCGCAGCAAAAGGCCCTGAGAATCGCCTGCGCCTCGAACATGCTCAAATCTTGCGTAGAGAGGACATTCACAGGCTCGCGGGTTTAGGTGTCATCGCTTCCATGCAGCCGATTCATGCGACCGCGGATATGAGATGGGTGGAAGAACGGATTGGACTGAATCGCGCGCGGTTCAGTTATGCCTGGCGCTCGATTCGAGATGCGGGAGCCCATCTTTGTTTCGGCAGCGACTGGCCGGTCGAAACGATGAATCCGCTGGAGGGACTCTATGCCGCCGTAACGCGCCGGGACAGAGACGGCAATCCCGCAGGCGGATGGATTCCGGAGCAATGCCTGACGATGGAGGAGGCGCTGGAAGCCTATACTCAGGGCGCAGCCTATGCCGCGAAGTGGGAGAATGAAGTGGGGACGATTTCGGAGGGACGACTTGCTGACCTTGCGGTCCTATCCTGCAATCCGTTTCGATGCGAGCCAAGAGAATTACTGCAAGCGAGAGTGCTGATGACCGTGTGTGGCGGAACGATTGTCTATCGTTCCGATTTTGAATTTCGCTAATAGACCACATCGAAAGATTCTCAAAGAGAAAGCGCCGGACAATCTGCAATGTCCGGCGCTGATTTTTTCTTGGTAGGAGCGTTTACGGAATGCTGTCGCTCTACTTGGGTTTTTCTTCTTCCACAGGCTGCTCGGCCGGTTTGGTCGTGTCCGCCGCTGCGGCCGCCTTCACATGGGTTCCCATGGGCAGGGCTTTGGCATAATCGAATCCCTTGTAGGTCGGCGACTCTTCGTTATGGCATGTCTTGCAGGCCTTTTCATCAGGAAGAATCAGTCCGGCGGCAACGGCCTTTTCTCTGTCCTTCATAATCGTGAGAGTTTTGTAATTGCTTCCCGGACCGTGGCAGGCTTCGCAGCCGACAGTCGCCAACTCCTCATTGGGCGTGTCCGCATTGTATCCGGTCGCAGCGCCGAATCCTGTCACATGGCACTTCAAACACTTGGGATCTTTGGTTTCTCCCTTTTCGGCGTTCAGGCTTTCCATGGATTTGGCATGCTTCGTCTCAAGCCAATTCTCCCAAACAAGCCCTTTTGCCTCGCCTTTGTGGCACATTTTGCATTTGCTGTTGCCCACATAGGTAGGCTTGGCAGCTTCTTCGGCAGACAGCAGCGGCAGAATACTCAGTGTGCCGATGAAAACAAACGCCAAAATAATAATGCCAATCTTGCGGTTCATGGAACGGACCTCCTATCGAATCAAAGTATTTGCAGCCTTTTTATATCCTGCGCGATATTCCGCTTATTCAAGCAGAAGAGTATCTCACATGAATATAACATATCAAAAAGAATCCTTATTGTCAAGAGCGAAGGCAGTTTCTTCCCCTCACCTCCGTTTATCCCTCTCCACTTCTACTTCTTTATGCATATCAATTTCAAATACTTACAGGCTCATCACTCGCCTTGAGATGGCTTCAATTCTTTAACTCCAAAGGCGAGGGCCTGTTCCCGCCCGCTTCTCTCGTTCACTTGCCACAGAACCAGAAAGCCTATCACAAAAAAAGCCAGGAGCGTCAGCATGGCGATTCTGAGGCTACCTGTCAGCAGAATCGCAAGGCCATAGACAAGGGGCCCTATGGCGCTGGCGAATTTTCCTGATATGCCGAAAAAGCTGAAGAATTCGCTGGCGTGCGCCGGTGGGATCAGAAAGGCTTGCAGCGAGCGAGAGGCGGCCTGAGTTCCGCCCATGACAAGTGCAGTAATGACTCCCAGAGCCCAAAATTCTCGTACAGGATTGCCCAGCCACCCGAGCCCCCACGCCCAAACGAGCACCAGACACCAGATGGCGAGACTGATAAGGATAGTGCGCCGATTGCCAAGGCGCTCCACGAGCCAGCCGAAGAAAAGGGAACCGAAGAAAGCGATCCCTTGAATCATCAGGAAAAACAAGATGAGTTCGCCGTTTTCCATGTGGAGTTCCTGATCCCCAAAGACCGCCGCCATAATGATGACCGTCTCCACACCATCATTATAAATGAGAAAGGCGATGAAGAATTTCGTGAGCTCGGGCAGACTCTTGACTTTGCGCAGGGTGCCGGAGAGAATACGCAAGCTTTCTTTCAGGAGATGCGTTCGTTTCACGACGGCAGGTCGGCTTTCACGCACGCGCAGAAAAAGGGGCAGGGAGAAAAGTATCCACCAAATGGAGACGCTGAAGAAGCAATCTCCCAGAGAGAAAGTCCCTGTCGGCAATCCCAATGTCTCTGGCGATTGCAGCATGATCAGATTCAGCAGCAGCAGCAATCCCCCACCAATATAGCCCCATGCCCATCCGATCCCCGAGACCTTGCCGTAGTCTTCCGGTTCGGTGATATCTATAAGGAGAGCATTGTAAAAGACATTGCCACCGGAGAAACCCAATTGTGCCAGAACAAACAGGAAGCCTCCCCAAATCCACTCGCGCGCATCCACGGTCATCATGAGCGCCGTCGCAAAGCAGCCCACAAGGGTGTAAGCGCCCAAGAGCAATTTCTTTCGGCCTGTAAGATCACTCAGTACCCCCAAGATGGGTGTGCTGAGGGCGACCAGAATCATCGCCGCCGCGCCGACGAAGGCGAGCATCGCCGCTCCGGGGATGCGCACGGCTCCGAGGAGGACACCCTCGGGGCCTCCGGCGACGACACCTGCGTAGTACTTGTTATAGAGGACGGCGAGGATAACGGTGGCGAAGGCGGAATTGGCGAAATCGAAAAAGGCCCATGCCGTGATTTCCCCCGGATTGTTTCGCTTGAATCGGAACAGAGAAAAGCCTGCTGGCACGGGACTCTGGCCTTAGCGGATGATTTGGAGTTTTTTCACTTGGATTGCATGGGGTGTGGAAAGACGATAGAAGTAGGTGCCCGTGGGCAGAACGCGCCCTTGACTGTCCTCTCCATTCCAATGCAGAGTCTGAGAGCCTGTGCCGGTGGGCGAAGAGAACAGTGGGCAGATTTGCTGTCCCAAGAGATTGTAAAGGACGAGCGATACGGGTCCCTTTCCCGGAGGCGCAAAGAATGCGATGGTGGTTGCGGTGTTGAACGGATTGGGCCAATTGGGGTAGAGCTGAACACGGCTCGGCATCGAGCCATGGCTCCACGGAGCACCCTCCAAATTGCCGAACCAGTCGAAGGCACGCGCCAATACATCGGTGCGGGTATTCGAGCCAATTGTCCCGGATACGGCCTCTAATCCGAAGGCGAGGAAAATGAATTTGCCTGTGCCATGATCGCCGCGAACGCCGCCGGCTTGACTGTCGGCCATGGCATAGCGGAAGCACTCATTTCCACCGGGCAAAATCTGCAGAGATGAAGGGGAACGCTGATTTCCTGCTCCTTGCGAACCGATGAGAAAGAGTTCCAAGCCTTCGCCGACGGGATCCCCAACCGTGCCAAAGAGGTGTCGTACATTGGTATTATACTGCTGAACATCGCAGTGAAGGACATCTCGAAGGAAGGGTGAACCGTTTTGCAAGTCGTCCGTAATATCTTGGCCCGTCAGAAGCAGGCATCCACCATCGTCAAGATAGCCTTCGATAGCGGTCTGCTCCTGCGAAGTCAGCGTCGAGACGGAATCATCTCCGGTCATCCAGAGAATCACGGGAACTCCGGTCAATTCAGGGAGTCCATGCAAAGCGACATCCCAATGCCGCGAGCGATACGCAAATTCGCTCAGCGTCGCCAGCAAGTAGGATTCATAAGTGGCACCGGCATCATCATCCATCAAGGCGATTTGGGTTTGGCCCAACAGTATCTCAAGGTTATGGATGCTCCAAGGGATGCTCATCTCGAGCTCTTGGGATAACGGCATGTGAGCAAGCGGTGGAAATGCCTCGACAGTGTAGTTGCCCAACATCAATGCTTGAGCCGCTGAGAAGGAGCCATCGTCAGAAGAGACATCCAATTCCAAGTAAGGAGACTCTGGAAATGCTTCATGATAGAAGGTAAGGTGTATTCCGGGAATTCCCAATCCTGTCAGACCGTCTTTCACATATCCTTCGACGAAGGCACCTTGACGAATGTCGAAGAAGACGATTTTCGTGTCGTTGTCGGGGCGCATGTCTTGCGGATGATACACCGTCAAAGTTAATGGAATCGGAGCAGGTTGATTGGGTTGAATCGGGGAAACCCACGGGGTCGCAAAGAGAATCGTAGTGTCAAGCCCAAAGGCAAGATTGACGCGCAAAGAATCGGCGAATTCCCCTTCCACTTTGACCAGAACGGAGTCGAGTCCGGACCAACCCGTGTTCAGAACACGAACGGCGACATGAAGCGAATCTCCCGCCATATGAGGCACCGAAGGCGACGGACTGACAAATCCCACTGCCGCTACATCCGCCGTCGGCAATGCGGAGATAATGCGTTCCAAATCCATCCAATTCAAGTAGGAGGATACCCAGCTTTGATCCATTGTGTCGGGGTCCAAGCCGCTGGCGGTGATACCCCCGTCGTTATCCATATCGAATCGCAGCAGGGAATCGGCGATGAAGACGGCATTGGTCCAGTAAGTGGAGTCTTCGAGGATGGCGAAAACGAGATGATGTGCGTGTCCATACCAAGTATTCCACGAATGGTTCCATCCTCCGGAAACGGGTGTCTGCCAAGTATCGAGATTCGACGCATACGCAGGCAGCCAAACCTCACCGCTATCGGGATAGGCGTCGAAGAGGCTGACGCATACGCCCCATAGGGCTGTTCCACCGCACAAAGCCCATTCCTCATTGTTATAGAGACGCGAAGGGTTCTCTTCAATCCAATTGCGCACGCGGCGTGCCTCGGCCAGCGCCGTTTGCCTCCACGCGTCATTGCCTTCTTGTTCGGCGTAGAGGTAGAGCGTTCCTGCAGACCATCCTTGGACAAGAGGCAAGAGGCGCCGCAGCCAGCCCGCTCCTTGATTGAAGGGCAAGGGATGCGAGGCGAGATAGGCTGCGCAGCTGTCGGCATATCCCTTGTAGGAAGTATCGCTGTAAACCGAGCGGTATTTCATTTCGGCGATAAGTCCCCATCCGCAATTATGGCTGCGGTAGTAACCGTAATCTCCGGGTGAGCTTTCTTCTTGCCATGCGGGATGTCGCAGGCAATACCCCCAGGCAAGCTGAATGGGCAGACTGTAGCGTGCCGTATCGCCGGTCCATGTGCCATATTGCGCCCAGACGCGAATGGCCTCCTGTGTATTGTCGGTTTCAATGATGGAAGCGACATCCCCCGTTTCTCCTTCAATCATTCCCCCCATATCATCTCCCGGCCCGGGATGCTGAAGACGGACGAGGAAGTCACAAATCTGAACATACTCGGCGAAATAGGCAACCTCATCGAGGGAATGACGAATCGGAGGTGATGGCACAGGCCTCTTTTCTTCCTGATGGGGCTTTGCGGCGGCAATTCTTGCGAGTTCTTCGGGAGTCAGGTAGGGAGTTGCGAAGCCGACTTGATTCCAGAGAGAAATGGACAAAAGCCCCAAAGCCACTGCGATTGCACCGGTGTTCTTAGCAAACCGGAAAATATTCGCGAATTTCATAGTCCGTCACTGCGGTTCGGTATCGGTTCCATTCCACCTTCTTGTTCGCAAGGAATCGCTGGAAAACATGTTCCCCCAAAGTTTCACGCAAGAGCTCACTCTTTTCCGCTTCCGAAATCGCTTCCAAGAGACTGCCCGGAAGCATTTCGATACCGTGGTGCTCCCGTGTTTCCGGGTGCATGACATAGATATTCTCTTCCGTGGGTGGCGGCGGCTCAAGTCCCTGTCGAACGCCTTCCATTCCCGCCGCAATCATGACCGAGAACGCGAGGTAAGGATTGCAGACCGGATCCGGCGAACGCAGCTCGATGCGGGTTGCTTTCTCGTCTCCCGGGCGATAGCGCGGCACGCGAATTAATGCACTCCGGTTCTTCTGACCCCAGGTAATATAGACCGGCGCTTCATAGCCCACGACGAGTCGTTTGTAGCTGTTGACGGTCTGATTCAATAGCACGGTCATTGATCGGATGTGCTTGAGCAGTCCGGCCATATAGGAGCGAGCGAATTTCGATAAATGGTAGCTATCGCCGGCGTCAAAGAAGAAATTCCTGTCGCCTTGAAAAACGGATTGGTGTGTGTGCATCCCCGAGCCGTTTTGCCCCGCCACAGGTTTCGGCATGAAACTGGCATATAGACCTTGCTGACGCGCCACGGCTCGAACCAGAAAGCGGCAGGTCAGACACCGGTCGGCCATCGTCAGAGCATCGGTGTAGGAAAGGTCAATCTCCTGCTGGCTGGAGGCGACTTCGTGATGAGTGGCCTCAAGAGGGATTCCCATTTCCATCAGGGCTTCCGTGGTTTGCTGTCGCGTTTGCGTGCCCAAATCCACGAGGCTGTCATCGAAATAGCCGACCAGGTCAATCGGCTGCGGAGATTTGTCATCGGCAAAATAGAAATACTCGATTTCCGGGCCGAAATAGAAAGTGTATCCCTCCGAACCATACTTCTGCAGTGTGCGCTTCAGAACATGACGCGTGTCGCCGTTGAAAGGCATTCCCTCCGGCGTTCTCAGGTCACAAATGAAGCGGGCCACGCGGCCATCACAAATCCGCTTCGGCAAGACGGCGAAAGTCGAAAGGTCGGGGAAGGCGATTAGATCACTTTCCTCGATGCGCGTGAATCCTTCGATGGACGAACCGTCGAAGCCCGCCCCTCGCTCCAAGGCATCGGCAAGGTTGCTTGCCGGGATCGTCAAACCGCGCAGGCGGCCGTTAATATCTGCAAACCAAAGACGGATATACCGAATTTTCTCGTCTTTGATAATGCGAAAAACATCGTCCTGTGAAATGGGCAAGAGATCCTCCAAGACTTAAGATGATTTCTTGTGCCAGACTGTTAAGTCGGGATGGCCGAAAACGGGCAGGGCTTGCCAGGAGCTATCCAACGCCTTTGCGAGAAACTGAGCGTTTGAAGAGTAACAGGTCGTGAGAATTCGTTTGGGTTGATAGGCGGTAAGAAATTGGCGCAAGTATTCTGGCGTTTGTGCTTGTCCAAAAGGGAGCATGACCACTGGAGAAAAGAATGCGCAATGAAAACTGACCCGCGGATGGTTTTCCATGACAACCAGGTCGTTCTTTCCGAGGTCTGCCCGAAGGTCGCAGTAGAACTGCCTATCGCTTTCGCGCAACCGCTCGAGTCCGTAGATCTTGGGCTCCATGATCCATCGGTAGGATTGAATCCACGGAAGGAATATCAGAGCTCCAAGCACCGCAAGCAGTGTCCATCGTCGAAAAGCCGACCAATGTCCGATTCGATTCGAGAGTTGTGGCAGCAGGGATGTCGTCGAGAGCAGAAGTGCCAGCGAAGGAATCAGGCTGAAACGCATGTCCACCTGCGGTCGCCAATGCAAGGCAATGGGGATGGCCATCATCCAAACCAAAAACAGAAGAAAGGCCATGAAAGGCAAGGGCTCGGCCATCCTTCGCCGATAGAGATGTGGAATACCGGCCAGAAGGAAGACGGGAAGAAATCCGACATTGGCAGCAATAACTTTCACCAACGACCAGGCGAGGTGGACGATATTGCTCGGCAGGGTTTCGTGAAAGCGGATCCAAGTTGCCGCAGAAATCCGGGCGACCGGCTCCGTCGGAGCGAAGGAACCGGCGCCATAATAGGCGAATAGATCAGAGGTCTTATTCGCCGTCCTCCATTGGGGATAGAATTCTCCATAGACAGAGAAACATAGAATCTGCCAGGCAATGAGCGCCAAGAGGGCGACCGTTCCCATGCGTAGCAGAGCTGTCCAGCCCGCGCGCCCCCAGAAAGGCGCCGCAAGAAGCAAGGTCAAGGAGACTGTCAGTGGAACGGCGATTGCCCATAGAGAAAGCAGGGCAATGCCGAGGCCAAGAAGAATTGCCCAGGAAAGCTTTCCATCGAGGCTGAATTTCCACAGGATAAGGAGACCGAGCGTTGCCAGAATTCCTGTTGGTTCCCAACCGGCAAAACCACTGGTGAACTGGACGCAAGGAAGGAGATAGATTGCCGCAACACCTCCGTAGGCCCAGAGGCGTGACCATCTGGCTGCGGCATAATGGAAAAATAGGATGCCGAGGATAAGAAAAGGAATGTAGGTGACGATGAAAGCGAGGAAACGGAGCGAATGCCCCAGAGTCCATGCGCCGCCGACAAATAGGCACAGCAGCGGAGAATAGAGTGTTGCCGCTTGGCGTGTTGGGCCGTTCCAGAATTGAAAGAGATTCACGCCCGTCTCCAAGCGACCCGTTTCAAAGAAGCGACGCCCGGAATCGAGGTAGTAGGAGCTGTCTGTGAATAGGTGATAATTGTCCCAGGAGAGCCCGACAATGAGAATAAGCCACAAGAGGAAGATGGCCGCCATATCCCCGACCTTTGGCCTCCAACGCTCTCCTTGCGGTTTACACATCGTAATAAAGGCCGATTTCAAACGGGTGAGGGCGACGGCGAACCTCATCATACTCTTCGATCTTCTGTCGGATCCAGATGTCCACGAAATCAGGCGGAAAGACACCATCTCGGGTGAGAAATTCATGGTCGGCGATGAGAGCCAGACAAGCTTCGCGCAGGGAAGTGGGGAGCTGGCGAATCTTTGCCTGCTCTTCGGAGGGAAGTTGCGTAACATCCGCGTCAATCGGCCCCATGTTCATTTTTGTCGGATTCAGATTCCGTCGAATTCCATCCAATCCCGCCAGAAGCTGAGCGGCAATCGCCAGATAGATATTGCATGTGGCGTCACTTGGCCGGAATTCGATTCGCTTCTCGTCGTGGCTATTGGCATATTTGGGAATGCGCACGGCGGCGGAGCGATTCGCAAGGCCGTAGAAAAGTCGAACGGGCGCTTCGAATCCCGGCACGAGCCTCTTGTAGGAATTGGTTGACGGATTGGTCAGGGCGAGCAGCGCAGGCCCATGATCGAGAAGACCCGCTATGTAAGACTGCGCCGCGTCGGAAAGTCCGGCATAGCCCTTGGCATCATAGAAAAGATTGCGGCTGCCTTTCCAAAGCGTCTGATGAAAATGCATGCCGGAGCCGGCTTCGTTGTATAACGGTTTCGGCATGAAAGTGACCGTTTTGCCCGCCTGATGAGCCGTCATTTTGATGATGTATTTGGCTCGCTGGGCCGCATCGGCCACCCAAAGCATGGGCCCAAGCAGGATTTCGATTTCGGATTGGCCGGGGCCACCCACTTCATGATGGTGATAGCGAACGGGAATCTTCGCCTCCTCGAGACGCTCCACCATTTTGGCGCGCAAGTCGTAAAGGCGATCCAGTGGAGGGGAGGCGTGATAGCCCGATTTGCGCGGGATTTTGTGACCTAAATTTCCCGGCAGGTCTTGCCCGGAATTCCAATCGGCCTCTTCGGAATCAATCCGGTAGCCTGCGAGGTTGACATCGTTCTGATATGAGACGCGGTCAAAGATATAAAATTCAAATTCCGGTGCCCAAAGGCTGTAGTCGGCGATGCCGCTTGCGCGAAGCGCTTCTTCGGCGCGCCGTGTAATTCTTCGCGGGTCACGAGGAAAGGCTGCGCCATCGCCCGCTTCGCAGACAGAGGCAATAAAGGAAAGCGTCTTCGCCGACCAGAAAGGATCCCAGAGAGCCGTGGAGGGCTCAGGGATAAGCACCATGTCTCCCGCCTCCAATTTCTTGAATCCGGGAATCGAAGCTCCGTCGAAGGGCACTCCCTCCTCAAAGATCTTCTCGGTGAGCTGCGAAGCCGGCAGCGTCAAGTGATGCCAACCTCCGAAGAGATTGGTGAATTGCAGATCAATCATGATGACCTTTTCGCTTTTCGCTAAGGCCACGATTTCGCGAATATTCGTCTCCATAGTCTCGGGCGAAGTTTATTGAAATTAAAGATGGTGGATTTCGTAGAGGCCTTTCCGGGCAAGATGATTCGCAATCAGAGAACGATGGCAGTACGCAGGATCCCTTTCAAAACACAGAAAGCAAATCGCTTTACCGGAGAATCGCTGCAAAGTCTCTCGCAAGAGGCCGTCGTGTTGAGCAAGGGAGGCATGAACAAATTTTTGCAGAGAATCGGCCTCTCCCTTTTGCAGATATCTCTGCCGGATGTCTCGCGGCACGCCGAGCTCCGGTAGGTGCACATACTCAATTCCCCGCTCAGCCAGCGCCTCTTTCAGTGCCGTCTTGGAAAAACCTTTCTTGCGACTGACGGGATCGCGCCGAACATCCAGAATGGCCGAGATTCTTTTGTCGGCTACTATGTCAAGAAATTCGGTCAGCGTGCGTCCTTCGTATCCGATGGTGAAAAGCGGGAGGCGCGCTTGCGATGAAGCCTCGGCCCTATCGCGAATCTTTGGGCTCATACTCGGCAAAAAGCCGTCCCCAAGTTGTCTCCTTTTTCCACCGCTTGAAAACTTTGCGATCTATCAGAGGCCAGCGGTAGTAATCGTGATAGAGTTCCGAACCGAGGACGAAAAGGCCGACCAGGGGCGTGTGGAAAAAAAGCTTCTGGAGAGATTTTAGAGGGCCAAACCACAGAATATCCCCGGCGCGACTGGCGGCGTTGTCGCCCACAACGAATCCCCAGTTTTCGCCGGAGATGTCGTCGCCGACGACCTCGATATCCCGCGGGTCACCCACGCCCAACTTCTGCTCATGAGCAAGCGCGATATATTCGATGGAGAGTGGGTCAAAGCCCATCATCTTGGCCGAGACGGCGTCAATGGCCACCTGATCCGCGCTGGCAAGAAGGTAGTTTTTCACCACGGGAATCATCGTTCGCGGCCCCGGGCCGTTTCCCGCGGTTGTGCCGTCCATCACGGCGAAAATCCCCGGGTGAATCTCCTTTTGGATCGCCAAGAGATCAACCAAGGTTTTATGAATCCATGTGTGCGTATAATGCCGTTTCGTGCTTAGAAGACCACCGAACGCATTCTTCATCGCGCCGGTCGTCGTCGTGTAAATGTGGCACTTCACCGTAGGCAGATGAACGATGTTTTTTCCGTGGAAGTAATCCGGAACCCGGATCCCGTGCGGATAGATTCTGTCCAGAACGAGCATCTTGGCTTTCGGCCGATAGACCTCCCATTTCATATCCTGATCTCGGAAGTTGAAGAGCTCGGGCACCCGATACTTCCCGAAGATGGATTTGTACTTATTCAGGTCTTCTCCTTTGAAAGCATTGGTCACCACCGTTTTGTTCTGCACGCAAACCAAATCGTCGAATCCCGTTTTCCGCAGCGTCCGAATCGTTCCTTCGAGCTGCCACGGTGTCGTGTTGGCGGCGGGAAAAGGGAAATGCCACGAGATGTTATCCTTGAGAATGGTCGTCGCGCCGGACGCAAGAGCTTCTTTCATCCGTGCCAGTTCGCACAGTCGCTCCATGTCATCCAGAACAGTCTCCGGTTTCGTTTTCAGGACGGCAACACGGGCTTTCGGCATCTTTTCTCCTCATTTTCACCCGGCTTTTTGGGCGGGCTCAGAGCGCGCACGCCGCGAGGCAGCAGCTCAGCGCGCCGCTGGCGATAGAGCCTTCCCAATCCGCGTTTGAACGCTTTCTTGGAAAGGCCGAATTGGGCTTGGATTTTTTCGGCAGGTGTGCGGTCGTCATAGGACATGACCCCGCCCAATTTCTGCAACTGATTCCAAACAATGCGAGCCTCCATCTCGATTTTGGCGGCCAGTCTTTTGGCTTCCGAGTGTTTCTTTCGCGGCAGCCGTCCGATTTCCTGCTCGATGGAGGGAACCCTGCCCCGGAAAGGGCGAGTTTTTTCCAGGGCTTGTTTCACGCGGCGTGTTGTCGGGGGCAAACGCTTGGGTCTGGCTTTTGTGGTCATGGCGAAATCCGTTGGAATCGTTTTAAGATAGCACAAAGGGGCTAAACTTGCAAGTCCTCTTGCGACCTGACTTCATTCTTCTGTTGACAAAAGGCTTGTGATTATGTATATTCAATCGTTTGAGATACCAAAGACAATGAGTGAGTCTCCCAAAGAGAGCTGTGGGGTTTTCGGACTGTTCGGTTATCCCCAGGCCGCGGAATTGACCTATCTTGGTCTCTTCGCGTTGCAGCATCGGGGACAAGAATCGGCGGGCATTGTCACCACGGACGGACATCGGCTCTATGCGCATTCTAACGCAGGACTTGTGGCGGATGTTTTCCACGACCACAGTGTCTTTGCCAGTCTCCAAGGGACAACCGCCGTCGGTCATGT
>JAZDIW010000321.1:0-2992 GCA_043804575.1 bacterium | reverse complement strand
CAGGTTGCCCTCAAGGGCTACGGCCACGCGGTCGCCTCTCGTGCCGGATTGTCTGTGGCGGCTAAGGCATATCGTATAGAATTCGGCAGTCTTGTTTAAGTAGGCGCGGGCGGATGTGGTAAGGCTCCCCAAAAGGCGAGATGAAAGGGCGGTAAGGGGCAGAATTATCAAAAATTTCGCTTGACATTTTTGAAAAAATTGTTTATAATTGTTTGATTATAGAATAATCAATAGCATAGAAGGCCCTCCCGATTCCTTTTCGGGACTTGGCCTTCCGCTTTAAGAGGTTCTTTGGGGCTCGAACCCCACGCCACCCAATTTTTACCCGATAGACGGAAGCAAATGTCAGCGAAAAAATTCCGCCTCATTTATCTCTCGGAGGACCTTACAAAGAAGGTTGAGCTGACATTTACTCGCACCAAAGTGGCCATCATCGGCGCCGCTATTGTCTTTTCCTGTCTTCTTGCCAACCTGTTCATTAGCCTGCTTGTGTCACAATTCTTCTTGGGCTACAGAGTGAGCACTCTGAAGGCCGAGGAACAGGTCTTGAAAGGCCAGCTCACCGGTCTTGGCGGCCGTCTTGACCATGCGGAGAAGAATCTCGCGAGTCTGGCGCAAACGGATGATTTCCTTCGCCTGTTGGCCAATCTGCCGGCACTCGGCAGGGATATTCGGCAGGTCGGCGTTGGTGGGGGCGCCAGTGACATGCCGGCACCTTCGTCCACAAGCCACGACATGCAGGCCGCGCTCTGGACGCTGGAGAAGGTCGAGCGCGAGATTCAGCTTCAAATGGCCAGTTTCCAGGAAATCAGTTCGAGGCTCTTGGCCAATCAAGAGATGCTGGACCACACGCCGAGCCTCAGGCCTGTGGAAGGTGGGTATGTCAGTTCGGGATTTGGCTATCGCCGAGATCCTTTCACGGGGCGGACGGACATGCATCCCGGAGTGGACATTCCTCAGAAAGCGGGAACCCCTGTGGTCGCCACAGGCGCGGGACAAGTGATTTATGCTGACCGCTACCACAGCTATGGGAAGTTGGTCGTGATCGACCATGGCAATGGTTACGAGACCGTCTATGGCCATCTGCAGATCATCCATGTGAAAGCCGGGGAGCTTGTTCAGAAGGGGCAGCAGATAGGGACCTTGGGTGCGACAGGCCGTGCGACCGCTCCACATATCCATTATGAGGTCCGTGTCGCGGGGAAACCGGTGGACCCCCTGGACTATTTCTTCGACGAGCTTGCCGCTCTGCCCGGTCAGTAGATAGAAGTCCGTTTGGATTCTTCGTGAGGTCCGCCGTAAGGCGGATTTTTTGTTCTCTGCGAAGCGAGATTGCACCGTGCCCTCGGAATTTCCTTTCTTCCCAGCGCCGACGCTCTCTACCGTTGCATTTCCCCTGAAGTTTTTTATATTGACTGCTACGCCTTCGGCCTGTCTCCCATCGTTTTCGCAAATAGGACGAAAGCGGTACTATTGGGTGCGCCGGACGCTCCCGCATCGCAAGGAATTGTCCCATTCATATCAGCTATGTCACTCTTCATGACCTGACGCAGCGGGCGGCCTTTGGCCCGCAAATCATCCAGATGTGTCGGGCGTTCAGTCGGCTGGGCAATCGCGTCGAGCTCTATTGCGCGGCGGGTCAGCATTTCTCCCCATCTGAGCGGCTCGACCAAATTCGGAATCTCTATGGAGACGACCTCCCTTTTTCCGTTCATTTCTTTCCCAGCCGCACGGTCTTGGGACGCTTCAAAATGCTTGGGGGACTGCCGGGCGCGCTTCAGGCGATAAAAAATGCAGAGTCCGAGCTCATCTATTGCCGTGGACACTGGGAAGTATTGCCGCTCGCGCGAGTGGGTCCGCCTGTCATCTTCGAGGCCCATGCGACGAAACTTCATGAGGAATTTCCTCTAATAGACCGGATGCTTCGCCGCCGGACGGTGCGCGCCTCGCACCTGCCCAATCTGCGTCTCTTTGTCTGTATCTCTGCGGCGCTGGCAAAAGTGTGGCAGAAATCCGGCGTTCCCGCCGAAAAGATGCATGTGGCGCATGACGCGGTGGATATGTCTCTTTTCCATTCGCCGGTGACCGTTGAGGAGGCGCGTTCTCAGCTTGGGCTTCACGAGAGCCGCCCCGTCATCCTCTACGCAGGCTCGCTGAACAAGGATCGAGGTCTTGAACTCCTGCTAAGTGCAGCGAAAACCTTGCCGGACTATCGTTTCTGGATTCTTGGCGGGAGCGAGGAGGATATCGCTCGCTCGAAGCAAGCCGCAAGTGAGGCGAGGGTCACGAATGTTACCTTCTTGGGCTTCGTTCCTCATCCCCGCGTTCCGCCTTATCTCTATGCCGCGGATGTGCTTCTGATGCTCTGGACATGGAAAGTTCCCACCATTGCAACTTGTTCGCCCATGAAGATGTTTGAGTATATGGCGGCAGAGCGCACGATTGTCGGGCCTGCATTTCCGACCGTACTGGAAGTTTTCGAAGACGGCACGGACGCCGTTCTCTTTGAGCCGGACAATCTGCAGGACATGATTCGGGCTCTGCGGCAAGGCGTGGAGGAATCGCGCCGCGGCGAGATGGCGCGGGCCGCTCGGCAAAAGGTTCTTGCCAACTATACCTGGGAACACCGATGCCGGGGAATTTTGGAGGCATTTGCGGCAAGAAATCCGGCGAAAGCGACGGCGGTGTGCGGGAGTGCATAGCATGAACTTATTCAGCGAACGATGCAACTTCGGCCGCCGTTGGTCACTCTAATTCTTAGAGCAAAGTAACTTAGAACATCATTGTATAACTGGAAAAGCGATGAAAATTAAGAAGCGCTATTGGATTCCCGCTCTTATTCTTGTTCTGGTTGTGGTGGGAGTGCTCGCCACCCGAAATCGCGGTGAGAAGAAGCTGCCCGTCACGACCGAAAAGGCAGGCCGCCAGTCCCTCATTGCCACGGTGTCGGCTTCGGGGAAAGTGGAACCGGTGGTTCAGGTGAAGGTCTCCT
>JAZDIW010000320.1:0-3057 GCA_043804575.1 bacterium | reverse complement strand
CGTCGGCAAACCGCGAATCCGTACTTCTTTTCCCTGAGGCAGCAGTTCCAGACGATCCTCCACGGCCACGCTCCCCGAGATGACCGTTCCCGTGACGACCGTACCGTGCCCCTTCATCTGAAAAACTCGATCTATGGGCAGCCGGAAAAACCCTCGGTCATTTTTCCGTTGCAGCTTGGGCAGTTCGCTTAGCAGAAAATCCCGCAGAGCAGAGATGCCACGGCCACTTGCCGAATCCACGACAAATACGGGGGCACCCTGCAGGAAAGTATTTGCAACGAGCTCTTGAATCTGCTCGCGCACCAATACCAGCCAATCCTCCTCGACCAAGTCGGCCTTCGTGACAATAAGGAGTCCGCGTTCCACTCCCAACAGGCGTAGAATATCCAGATGTTCCTGAGTCTGAGGCATGACGCCGTCATCGGCTGCCACGACCAGCATGGCGTAATCGATTGTCGCGGCTCCCGCCACCATGTTGCGGACAAAGCGTTCGTGCCCGGGGACATCAATAATCGCTGCCACATCATCCAGAAACGCGAAACCAAGATCGATCGTAATCTGGCGCTGCTGCTCTTCGGGCAGCCGATCCGGATCCGTTCCCGTCAGAGCTTTGACGAGTAGTGATTTGCCATGGTCAATATGGCCGGCCGTGCCGACGATGACATGACCCACGACTCTCCTCCCAAAAATGCGCGCGAATGCCTACGGAACCTCTCGACGATAGTGGAGCAACTTCTCGATTTCCTTCTCGCCAAGTTCGCGCCATTGACCGGGGCGCAAACTTCCCAAGCGAAGCGGACCGATTCGGATGCGACGGAGCTCCGCAACCTGCGCGCCGACAGCTCGCACCATGTGCCGGATCTCACGCTTTCGCCCTTCCCCCAGAGTGATAACGATAGATGACGCACTCAGCGGGCGCAACTCGAGCGGTTTTGTCAGATGGCCATTCAAGTCGATTCCTTGACGAATTCGTCTCAATTGAGACGCGCCAAGTTCTTCCTGCACCCGGACGAAGTATTCCTTGTCATAGCCGAAGCGGGGATGCATGATGTGATGAGCGAATTCCCCGTCATTCGTCAGCAGCAATAATCCGGAGCTCTCTTTGTCCAAGCGACCGACGGGAAAGAGCCGCATTCCCTTGGGAATCAACTCAAGAACGGTTCGCTGGCTTGGGTTCGCAAGTCTGCATGTGCAAAGATAGCCCACCGGTTTATTCAGGGCAATCACAAGCCGGCCGGGAGGAACGCGAGATAGGCGATGTCCGTCAACTTGGATATCGTCCTCTTCCGGGTCGGCTTTGAATCCAAGCTCCCGAATCTGGACACCGTTTACACAGACGCGACCGTTTCGAATGAGCTGCTCGCAGGCGCGCCGCGAAGCGACCCCCCAGCGTGCAAGGATTTTTTGCAGTCGCTCCTTCACCGGACTTCCCGCTCGCGATTCAAGAAAAAACCCTCATAGTGAGGGTCGGGCTGCTGCGAAATCACGGAGAATCTTGGAAACGATTTGACTTCTCAGTCTTGTTCAAGGATGGCCAGGCTCCGCGCTTGCTTCTGCCATTTCTCCAAAGCGGTCGGGGCTTCCGCACGGAGGCGCAGCTTCTTCTTGCTGAAGAGACTCTCGAAGGCGATGGTCACAACAGAAACTTTCTCATCGGTGAGGTCCACACTGATGCTCTCCACCATATCCTGATATCGAATGCGCACCGACCGGTTTCCTGCAGCCACCTTGCGAAAGAGAACCCCATCAAAGTTCCCTGCAGGTTTCTCAGCCCGCATTTCGTTGTCTATCCAAATGCGCAGACTATCGCGCCGAATGGATTCGCCCCGTGCGGGGATCACGGCCAGCAGCGCCTTCCCTTCCAATCGTTCGTACCTGCCGACGATTTCCAGAGAAGGCTTTTCAGCCGTCAGTTCCACGCTCTGCGAAGGCGGTGTCTGATACCCGGACGCATTCTCGAACTCTGCGAGGAATTTCCCAAAAGGCTTGTCAAGGACAATTCGACCCTTCCCCACCGACTTTCCATCCACTCGAATTCCCGCTTCAATGGGCTGCGTGATAAGGGTCAATTGAGGCGATGGAAGTCTCTTGTCCGGAACGAACCCGAAGGCGACGGATTCGCTTTGGTAATCCCGAACTAAGTCGACGCGCAGAGTCTCAGGCTTGGAGAGATACCCCTGTCTGTAGGCCGAAATGTAATAGGTGCCTTTCGAAAGATCCCGAAAGGTGCAATTCGTCTGATAGTCCGTCGTATCCCCGTTGATGATGATTCGCGCACCCGGCGGATTGGAAGAAACGGTGATGGATGTTCCCTGGAGCCCTTGGGTCGCGGCGCTCGAAGTCTCTTCCGTTTTTCGAGAGGGCGACCCAAGGTCTTGGGCGGGGGCTTCCTCCACAGCGTCAAGTCCCCTTGTCTCACAAATGTAACTGTCTGCTTCCACCGCCTGTGAAACCAAAGAAGAGAGCGACTCCGAATCGGCGGCAATCTCTGCAAACAGGGTTTCCAGGAATTCACTCGAATCCACCTTCGACGGCTTGGCCGTATCGCCGGGGACAAGTCGGAATGTGGCGACCGCAAGCGTGTCCGGCTCAATAGTGACAAAAATCACTTCGGGCTGCGAAACATATCCCGCTTTCTGGAGGCCGACGGACCTGCGTCCCGTGGCAATCTGAGGCAAGGTCGTGTCTGTCTTCGCTCCCACTCGGATACCGTCAATGGAGATCTCGGCTCCTTTCACATCGCTCAGAACCCGAAGCTGACCCGTGCCGATTCGGGAGCGCTCCATGAAGAAGTAGAAGGCCGCACCCACAAGGATCAAGGGAATGAAAATTCGCAGCAGCCGCAAAATGGTATCTGCGGCAGCTCGATACGGCCGTGGGCCGAAGGATTTCGAGCGTGCAGACATGGGAGTCAATGCTCAGTCTATTCGGAGTTAGGCAGCTTCTTTGTTAGATGATTGATAAAGGGAGCAAAAAGGTCTATCGGCACCGGGAAGATGGTTGTCGAATTGTTCTCTGCCGCCACTTCCACGAGAGTCTGGAGAAACCGCAACTGCA
>JAZDIW010000319.1:0-8926 GCA_043804575.1 bacterium | reverse complement strand
CCGACGGCGGCTCGACCTGGTCGCACATCACCTACTGGAATTATCCTCCCGGACACAGCCAATATGCGCACGCAGACCATCATGCGTTTGCCTTTCATCCGACGAATTCCAATACCGTTTTTGCAGGCACCGACGGCGGACTCTTCCGCTCGACGGATGCGGGCACGAGTTGGTCCGCACTGAACAACGGCCTTGTCACTTTCCAATTTTATGCGATGGGGAACTCCCTTCAGCGTCCCTCGGAATGCTATGGAGGAACACAAGACAACGGCACGAACAAATACACCGGCTCGACATCCTGGGCGGAAGTCTATGGAGGGGACGGCGGCTATTGCGTGGTGGACTACACCTATCCTGATATTGTCTACGCCGAAACGCAGATGGGCTCGCATGTCAAAAGCACGAACGGGGGCGGCTCATGGTCTGCGATTCAAAGCGGGATTTCGGGCTATGGCGCGTGGGTAACGCCGGTCGTGATAGACCCGACGAATCGGCTCGTGCTCTACACGGCCACGCGCAGTGTCTATCGCACGACCAACGGCGGCACGAATTGGAGTGCGATTTCGTCGGACCTTTCCTCCTACTATATCAGCACGTTGGCGATGGCTCCCTCGGCGACGAATACGATCTATGCAGGCTGCGAAGGGGGAGGCAAAGTCTTCAAAACGACGAATGGAGGCACATCATGGTCAGATGTTTCGCCGGGACTTCCTGACCGTTATGTGACGCGCGTGGCGGTGCATCCGACGAACTCGAGCGTCGTTTTTGTGACCGTATCGGGTTATGGCAGCGGGCATGTTTACAAGAGCACGAACGGGGGCTCGAATTGGACGAATTCGAGTACGGGGCTGCCGGACCAGCCCGTCACTGTGGTCGTGATTGACGGAGGCAATCCGAATACTCTCTATGCGGGCACGGATCTGGGTGTCTATCGCTCAACGGACGGCGGAGCGAACTGGTCGAGCTTCTCGACCGGACTGCCCAATGTCGTGGTGGACGATTTGGCTCTTCACCCGACGGCGGGAACCCTTCGTGCGGCCACGCACGGACGCGGCATGTGGGAAGTTTCGGTGGGGGGATCGAGCATTTTGGTCACTTCGCCCAATGGAGGCGAGGTTTGGGGGCAGGGTGTGGCCTCGACGATTACTTGGAGCTCGGGGGGGATCAGTGGAGATGTGCGCATCGAGCTCAATCGCAACTATCCGTCGGGAGAGTGGGAGATCGTCTTCTCCTCAACGCCGAATGACGGCAGTCAAACTTGGACGGTTGCGGGCGCGACGACTTCCAAAGCGCGCCTTCGCATCACTTCCATTTCCAATCCGGGGATTTCCGATGAATCGAATGCGGATTTCTCGATTGTAACGCGTCAGATCACGGTGCTTACGCCAAACGGAGGCGAGAACTGGGTCTACAGCACCGCGCAGACGATTACCTGGTCGCGCGTGGGTACGGCAACCATGGTCGTCATTCAGGTCAATCGGTATTATCCATCGAGCAGTTGGGAAACACTGGCGACAACTTCCGCACTCTCCTACACATGGGCGGTGACTTCTCCGGCAACTTCGAATGCGCGGATTCGCGTCTATTTCTCCTCGTATCCCAGCGAGGGGGACACTTCCGATGCGAATTTCACGATTTCGAGCCCGGCCGTTACGGTAGCCAATCCGAATGGGGGCGAAATCTGGACGCCCGGGGAATTGCGGACGATACGATGGACACGACAGAATCTCACCTCGACAGTCAAAGTTGAACTCACTCGAAATTTTCCGACCGGCGCTTGGGAGATCTTGGGCAGCAGCATCAGTGGCGACAGCTTGGTTCGAACGGTGGATGGACCCGGGACTTCATTGGCGCGCGTGCGCGTGAGCAGCACGGCCTACCCGGAAGTCTATGATGTCTCGAATGCGAATTTTACGATTCTTCAACCGACATTGACGCTGACGGCGCCGAATGGCGGCGAAATCTGGCCGCCGGGAACGCTTCAATCCGTGCAATGGCAGAAGCAAAATATCTTCGGCGCATTCAATATCTATCTGAATCGTTCCTATCCGAGCGGGACTTGGGAACTGATTTGCGTGGGGGATACGGCCAGTCCCTTTGATTGGACGGTCACAAGCCCCACAACCTCGACGGCAAGGATAAAAGTCGTCTCGGCGGCGCAGGGCACGATTTTCGATGAATCGAATGCCAATTTCACCATTGGAGAAGTCACGCAAAGTCTCACGATTGCATCGCCCAATGGTGGGGAAACTTGGGTGACGGGAAGTCAAGCGACGATTTCGTGGACGCGGCAAAACGCCACGGGAGATGTGACGGTCGCTTTAAATCGTTCCTATCCGAACGGCACTTGGGAGACGCTGACGACAACCGCCGGTGGCACGAGTTTCACATGGACGGTCTCGGGCAGCGCGTCAAGTTCGGCACGCATCAGAGTCTCTTTGACAAGCAATCCCTCCGTATCCGATGTGTCGAATGCGAACTTCACCATCGTTGTGCCGAGCCTTTCGGTCACCTATCCGAACGGCGGCGAAATTCTGGCGATTGGCTCCTCGGCGACCCTCACTTGGAATCGCAACTATGCTTCCGGCAATGTTACCGTAGCGTTGAATCGAAATTATCCATCCGGCACATGGGAAAACCTTACAACGACGGCAGGCGGGAACTCCTTTGTGTGGACGGTCGCAGGCATCCCCACGAGCGCGGCGCGCGTGAAAGTCTATTTGACGAGTGACCCGACGATTTCCGATGTATCGGATGCAAATTTCTCGATTGCTCTTCCCAGCATCACGCTCACGTATCCGGCGGGAGGTGAGACGCTCGCCGTCGGCTCGTCCGCGATGATTCGATGGAGTCGCCTTGCGGCATCCGGCAATGTCACGGTGGCCTTAAACAGGAACTATCCTTCGGGTGCTTGGGAGAATTTGACGACAACGACCGCGGGGGATTCTCTCAGTTGGATGGTGAGCGGTTCCGAAACGGAGCGGGCTCGCCTTCGAGTCTACTTGACGGCGAATCCTGCGATAGGAGATACCTGCGATAGTGATTTTCGGATTTGGGTTCCGGCGTTGACTTTGTCGTCACCGAACGGCGGCGAAACTTGGGTCTTGGGGCGCAGCGAGACGGTCAGTTGGACTCGACGCGTCGCGTCGGGCAATGTGACGGTGAGGCTCTGCCGCAATTTCCCGAGCGGCACCTGGGAGACGCTGACGACGACGGCCTCGGGCAACAGCTTCGGCTATCTCGTGTCGGGAACAACAGGCAACGCAAGCCGCGTGCGGATTTTCTTGACCTCGAGCTCGGGTGTGGCCGATACCTCCAATTCCAATTTCACGATTGCCTCGCCCGCACTGACGATCACGGCGCCCGCGGGGCCCGAGACTTGGCTGGTGGATTCGGTTCGCACGATTTCGTGGAGCCGCTTCTATGCCGACGGCAATGTCACGGTGCAACTGAAGCGCAACTACCCCTCCGGCACTTGGGAAAATCTGACAACGAGCGCGGCGGGCAACAGCTTTGCCTGGACGGTGACGGCACCGACAACGCCGACGGCGCGAGTGCGGATCTTGCTCAATTCCAATCCGAGCATAGGGGATACTTGCGATGCGGACCTTCAAATCATCCGTCCAAGTATTGCGTTGGTAACTCCACTCGGAGGCGAGATCTGGGCGATTACGGGAACCGCGAGCCTTCGCTGGGCGCGCACGGATGTCAGTGCCGTGCATGTTCGGCTCAACCGAAACTATCCTTCGGGCACATGGGAGACCTTGGCGACGAATCTCGTGGCGGATTCGCTTGCCTGGATTGTTTCGGGGCCGCCCTCGAGCGCATGTCGAGTGAAGATTGAGTCATCCGCAAACGGCGCCGTTGCGGCGGTTTCGCCCGCCTCATTCTCCATCCTGACACCCCAGCTGGAACTGAGCGCTCCCCTTCCCGGGGAGACTCTGGCGATTGGAAACACCGCACGGATTGCGTGGCAGAGGAATACCGCCGTGCCGGGAAGTGTGCGCGTGGAGCTCTGTCGAAGCTGGCCTGCGGGCGTTTGGACGATGCTCACGGAAACGACGGCAGATAGCTTCCTTTGGCTCATCAGCGAGCCGACGACGGCGAATGCGCGCTTCCGCGTGACATCCCTCTCGCTGCCGTGGATCGGCGATACGACCGATAGCAGCCTTCCGATTGTCTATCCGGAGCTTGTGCTCCTCTCGCCGGAAGGTGCGGTAGTTTGGGAAGTGGGGCGCAGCACGACGATTCGATGGCGGCGCGTGCATCTTCTTCCCGGCGTGAATGTGGAATTGAATCGGAATTGGCCGACGGGGACTTTCGAGACTATCGCTTCGCATGTTCTCGCGGACAGTTTCGTCTGGACGATTACAGGCCCCACAGCCGCCAATGCTCGACTTCGTGTTCGTTCGGACTATAACCCCTATGCGGAAGCACTGAGCAGCTCTCTGCAAATCCTCTGGCCGCGACTGACACTCCTGCGACCGAACGGCGGTGAAGTTCTTGGTGTCGGCAATCGCGAGCAAATCGAGTGGCAGCGCACGGACTTCGACGGGCCGGTGGCGATTCATCTGAATCGGAATTATCCGAGCGGCTCTTGGGAGCTTTTGGCCGATGGGCTTTCGGGAGGCAGTTACGAGTGGCTTGTGGCGGGCGACACGACGCACGCGGCACGACTTCGAATCACATCCGGTGATGGATTCGTGGCCGATACTTCCGGAAATTTCTCGATCGCTGTTCCGAGGCTGCAAATTCTTCAACCGAACGGCGGCGAAGCTCTCTCGATCGGGTATCCCTATACAATTCAGTGGAGTCGCCTTGCCGCACCCGGGCCGGTTCGAGTGGAGGTGAATCGCAATTGGCCCGGTGGTGCATGGGAGATTTTGACAGGCAATGCAGAGAGCAACTCGTTCAGTTGGCTGGTTCCTTCGCCGGAGAATTCCACAAATCGCATTCGCCTCCTTCTTGCAAATCGGACGGAAATCGGCGACACATCGGATGCGAATTTCAATGTCTCGGTGGCAGGGCTGTGGGTGAGATCCCCCAATGGCGGTGACACGCTCGTCGTGGGGCAAAGTGCCATCCTCCGCTGGCAGCGGGTGAATGTATCGGGGCCGGTTTTCGTCGAGCTGAATCGCAATTATCCGAGCGGGGCATGGGAGCTCCTCGCGGGCAGCGTCTCCGCCGACAGCTTCGCATGGACCGTGACAGGAGCGCCGAGTCTTGCCGCGCGCGTGCGCGTGACACTCGTATCGAATCCCATTTATACCGATGTCAGCGACAACAATTTCGGCATCTACAATGCGGCACTGATTCTGAATCATCCTGTGGCGGGGGACACGCTTCTTATCGGCTCGCCATGTCAGATTTCGTGGACACGCATCGGGGTTACGGGCCGAGTGCATCTCTATTTGAAGCGGAATTGGCCCAGCGGAGGATGGGAAGCCATTGCCTATAATCAATACGGCAATTCGTACTTGTGGACGGTCACGGGCCCGACGGCTTCGGCGGCTCGCGTTCGCGTGCTATCGGCGGAGAATTCGAGTTGGGGCGACACGACCGATGGCGGCGTTCGAATCGCGCAGCCTTCGCTTGCGCTGACCTCGCCGGTCGGCGGTGAAATCTGGCCGCTCGGCGGCGAGGCAACGATTGGGTGGACACGAACCGATGCACCGGGCGAGGTGGGCGTTTTCTTGAGTCGCAATGGTGCCAGTGGTCCTTGGGAATCTCTGGGTTCGTCACTTGGCAATTCGTTCACCTGGGCGATTGCGGGAGATACAACCACCCGGGCACGAATCAAAATTGCGCATCAGGATGTGCCAAGTCTTATTGTGATGAGCCCGGCGAATCACTCCGTTGTGGAGCCTCGAATCACTCTCCTTTCGCCTCAGGGGAATGAAACTCTGGGCATTGGCAGACAAATTGTGATTCGCTGGTCGCGGCAGGCGGTCAGCGGACCGATGCAAGTTTTGCTGAGTCGAAGCGGTTCACTGGATGATTTTGAGATATTGGCCGCAGCGGTCAGCGCCGACTCTTTCGCATGGCTCATTACCGGGCCCGAAACGGAGACGGCGGCGGTGCGCGTTCAAGCAACTTCCGGCGTGCCCGCGCAAGCGACTTCGCCTGCGACCCTTCACATCGTGCAGCCCCTGCTGGCATTCACAAGTCCGCCGGATAGCAGTGTGCTTGTCGTTGGGAATGTCTGCACGCTGCGTTGGCAGCGCGTCTTGGCTGACGGCGTCGTACGCGTCGAACTCAATCGCAACCATCCCTACGGGAGCTGGCAGATTCTTGGCGAAGTCGCCTCGGGGGATTCCTTCGTATGGGCGGTCACGGGACCGACAAGTCTTCATGCCGCTTTTCGGATTCGGTCTCTTCTCTATCCGGAGATGCAGGATGAAGTCGCGGGGTTGCGCCTCATCTCACCCTCTTTGACGCTGGTATCCCCCAACGGAGGAGAGACTTGGGGACTGGGCAATCCCAAAGTCATCTCTTGGCAGCGAGAGGACTACGAAGGGCCCATTTCTGTCTTTTTGAATGCGTCCTATCCGTCAGGCCAATGGACGCAGATTGCATCCGCAGTTTTGGGCGACAGCTTCGAATGGATCGTCAGCGGCGTTCCAACAACACACGCGCGCATTAAAATCGTGGGAAGCGAATTTGGCATCAGCGATTCGTCGCAGGCAGATTTCTCGATGGTCTGGCCGCAACTTGCTTTCGCATCCCCCACAACCGGCGAGACTCTGCTTGTAGGGGAGTCGCTTGCCATTCGATGGAACCGGCTGGAGGCTTTTGGGCCGGTGCGTGTGGAATTGAATCGCAGTTTTCCGAGCGGCGGTTGGGAAACGGTTGCCACGGATGTCGAAGGAGATAGCGCTCTTTGGATTGTAACGGCGCCGGGCGGGCAGTGGAATCGGCTGCGGATTTTCCTCGAAGGTCGCACGGAAATTGGGGATACGCTGAGTGCGGATTTCGTCATCGGCGAGCCTGCGATTGTGGTGACGGCGCCGGCAAACAGTGATACTTTCTTCGTCGGAGAAGCCTGCTTTATTTCTTGGCAGCGGCAATATGCATTCGGGCCGGTTTCGATTGAGTTGTACCGGAACGGCCAATGGGAGCCGATCGCAGGCGGCATAGCTCAAGACAGTTTCCTCTGGACGGCTATCGGGGAACCGACCAGTGCGGCTCGAGTGCGCGTTCGCTTGGAAAACGACACCACGGTGGCGGATGAAAGCGAGGATTTTGTCATTTTGAATCCTGTGCTATCGCTGCTGCAACCTCAGCCGGGGGACACTTTCGTTGTGGGTGAGGAAGGCCTCATTCGATGGAGTCGTTTGGGTTTTGGCGGCGGCGTGAATGTGGAACTGGCACGCCAGTTTCCGGGCGCATGGGAACCGATTGCCGCAAACATCTTTGGAGATTCGGTGGAATGGCTGGTGACAGCGCCTTCGGCGAGCGCGGCGCGAGTGCGGATTGTTGCAGCGGAAAGACCTGCTCTTGGGGATACCCTCGACGGAGGGATCCGTATTCTTGATCCCTCTCTTGTTCTTCTTTCGCCGCTTGGCGGCGAGACTTGGGCGATGGGTGAGGTACGAGTCATTCGATGGGAACGCGTGGATGCGCCGGGAGAGGTGGGAGTTTTCCTCAATCGCACCGGTTCAGAAGGGCCTTGGGAGAGTGTCGGAAGCTCCCTTGGCGATTCGCTTGTTTGGGTCGTCGCGGGGGATACAACAAGAGAAGCCCGCGTCAAAATTGTGTCCCAAAGCTATGCCACGCGCGATTCATCGAAATCGGATTTCTCGATTCTCCATCCGCAGCTCACTTTTACATCGCCTGCCCCCGGTGATACTCTTCTTGTCGAGCAGTCTCTGGTCATTCGCTGGGCTCGTATCGCCGCTTCGGGGCCGGTGCTTGTGGAATTGAATCGTAGTTTTCCGGGTGGAATTTGGGAGACGATCGCCAGTGGCGTCGAGGCGGACAGCGTATCTTGGCTTGTCACGGGACCGATTGGAGAGCAGAATCGACTGCGGGTCTTTCTCGAGAACCGCCATGAGGTTGCGGATACGCTGGATGGAGACTTTCTCATTGGTCAGCCCGAGATTGTCGTCACAGCACCGGTCAGCGGCGACACCTTCTTCGTGGGCGAGGTTTGTTCGATGGCTTGGCAACGCCACTTTGCATCCGGAGCGGTGGCGATTGATTTGTATCGCGCAGGCCTTTGGGAGCCGATAGGCAGCGGCATCACAGACGACAGCTTCTCTTGGATGGTTCAAGGAACTCCGACCGCACAGGCTCGTGTTCGTGTTCGACTCGAGAGCAACCCACAAGTGGCCGATGAAAGCGATGATTTCGTCATCTTGAATCCTGAGATTTCACTTCGCGCGCCCCAAGCCGGTGATACTCTGATTGTTGCAGATACCTGCATAATTCGCTGGCATCGACTCGGCTACACGGGTGGGGTCAATGTGGAGCTGGCGCGAGAAGGACCCGGCGCATGGGAGGCGATTGCAGAGAATATTTTCGGAGATTCGGTAGCGTGGGTAGCAACAGGGCCTTCGGCGAGTGCCGCAAGATTTCGGATTTTTGCGACAAATAATCCTTCCCTTGGGGATACGCTGGATGGGAGTGTTCGCATTTTGGCTCCGGTGCTTTCCCTTCTCTATCCGATGGGTGGGGAATTATGGGCCGTTGGCGAGGAGCAAACGATTCGGTGGAGTCGGACTGACGCGGTGGGCGAGGTGGAAGTTCTCCTCAGTCGCGGCGGACCGGATGGGCCATGGGAATATCTGGGCTCATCCTTTGGCGACTCACTCCTTTGGATGGTTGCGGGTGACACGACGGGACAAGCGCGAGTCAAGATTTCGTCGTTGAGATACTTAGGTGTCGAGACGATTTCAGCAGCTTTCATAATTGCTCAGCCGGGCAT
>JAZDIW010000318.1:0-2740 GCA_043804575.1 bacterium | reverse complement strand
TATTGTCGCGATTATCTCCCATCATGAAATAGTGGCCTTCCGGCACCGTGATGGGTCCGATGTTGTCGCGGTTCCACGGTTGTCCGTCGGGCGAGAAGATATCGCGCTCTCGCGCTCCTCTGGGTAGAGTCTTTTTATTGGTGAATTTGGAACGCGGCGGATTTTCAAACGGCACTCCGTTAACAAAGAGCTGCTTGTTCTTGATTTCCACCGTTTGACCGCCGACGGCCACACATCGCTTCACATAATTGATGTTGGGCTGCTTCGGAAAGCGAAAGACAACCACATCTCCCTGCCGCGGCTTGCGCAACGAGGCCAGCCGCGTGGACTGGATCGAAAATCCCACTTTCGTGAACGGAATGCCGATCCAATCGGGCGTGCGAATGCCATAGACGAATTTGTTCACCAGAAGGAAATCGCCGACGAGAAGCGTGTCTTCCATGGAGCCTGTGGGAATGCGAAACGCCTCCACCGTCGTCACACGAATGAAAAACACCATAATGAACAGCGTGACGAGGAACTCCGCCCATTCTCGAATCCAGCTCTTGGCAGGAGGTCTCTTTTTCGCAGAATCCTTTTTCTCGTCGCCCACCTGATCAAGCGTTTTGCTTAGGGATGTCATGGTCTCTCACTATCACTTCTTTTGGCAAGAATCGCGGAAGAACGCAGAGCTCATTCCTCTTGGCCTCAGAACCGTTCTACTCAACTTTCAGAATGGCCAGGAAAGCTTCCTGCGGAATCTCCACATTGCCGACTTGTTTCAATCGTTTTTTTCCTTCCTTTTGGCGTTCCAACAGCTTCCTTTTCCGAGTCACGTCTCCGCCGTAGCATTTTGCCAGGACATTCTTTCGAACGGCCTTGACCGTGGAGCGCGCAATGATTCTTGAACCCAGCGCGGCCTGAACGGCCACATCAAAAAGATGCCGCGGGATGAGCTCTCGCAGCCGGTCGCAGACGCGCCGACCCCAGTCATAGGCTTTGTCTTCGTGCACAATCATGGACAGCGCGTCGATTATCTCCCCATTGACCAGAATATCCAAGCGAACCATGTCCGAGGGCTGATAGCCCGCAAGCTCGTAATCGAGAGACGCATAGCCTCGCGAGATACTCTTCAATTTATCATAGAAGTCAAAAATGACCTCCACGAGCGGAAGTTTGTATCGAAGCCGAATGCGCTTGGGATCCAGGTATTCGGTCGTCTCATAGACTCCTCGGCGATCCGCACAGAGCTTCATGATGGGGCCGATATAGTCTTCGGGTGTGATAATCGTGGCTTGGATAAAAGGCTCCTCAATTGTCTCAACTCGCCCTGCGTCAGGCAGTTTCGTCGGATTGTCAATCAGAACCACGGAGCCGTCGGTCAAAAGGATTCGGTATTCGACACTCGGAACCGTAAAGACCAGGTCAAGATTGTACTCGCGCTCCAATCGTTCCTGTATGACCTCGAGATGCAAAAGGCCCAGAAAGCCCGCACGAAAACCGAATCCGAGTGCATTGGAGGACTCGGGCTCATAGAAGAGAGCCGAATCGTTCAGTCGGAGTTTCTCCAGCGAATCGCGAAGAAGTTCATAGTCCTCATTCTTTGCCGGATAGAGTCCCGAAAACACCATCGGTTTCACTTCACGGTATCCCGAGAGAGGTCGAATGTCCGCGGCGGTTGCCTCCGCAATCGTATCCCCGACCTTCAGGTCGCGAACCTCGCGGCATCCCGTAATGATATAGCCAACACTTCCGGTAGGAAGCTGCTCTTTCTTCACTTGACGCAGGCGGAGGATTCCCACTTCCGCGATTTCGAACGTCTGCCCCGTCGCGAGAAATCGCACGGGAGCTCCCGCTTGCGCCAGGCCGTCAAAGATGCGCACATGAGCGACGGCACCTCGATAGTTGTCGAAGACCGAGTCAAAAACGAGGGCGCGCAGCGGAGCATCGGGGTCTCCTGCCGGCGGGGGAATGTGCTCCACAATCGCGGGGAGCACTTTGTCAATCCCCGTCCCGAGCTTGGCGCTTACGCACAGAATGCCCTCTCTCTCGATTTCCAAAAGCTCGGAAAGCTGTCCCTTGACTTCCTCCATTCGAGCCGCAGGGAGATCAATCTTGTTCACAATGGGAATGATTTTCAGATTATTCTCGATGGCCAGGTACAGGTTTGAAATGGTCTGGGCTTCCACTCCCTGCGTTGCATCCACTACAAGAAGCGCTCCCTCGCAAGCGCGCAAGCTGCGGGAGACTTCATAGGTGAAATCCACATGACCCGGAGTGTCAATAAGATTCAGCAGATAGGTCTGGCCGTCCGTGTGCCGGTACTCCATCGCAATCGGATGCATTTTGATGGTGATTCCTCGCTCTTGCTCGATGTCCATGTTGTCCAAGACCTGCTCGCGCATCTGGCGCGGATCCAGCGTGGAAGTCAATTCCAGCAAGCGGTCGGCCAAAGTAGACTTTCCATGGTCAATGTGAGCAATGATGCAGAAATTTCGATAATGTTCCGGTTTCACGGGATCGATGAACTCGAAGTTGTTGATGAAACGGATAGCGGCTCGCGAGGAATGACCACCCAAAGGATCAGATAGAGAAGAATCCCCGTGCCGAAAATCACAACCGACAGAATCCAGAGAAGGCGGATGACCGTCGGATCCGTCCGAAGGTACTCGCCCAGACCGCCGCAGATCCCGGCGATCTTCCTCTCACGCATGGAGCGGTACAAACGGCGCACAGGCGGATGTTCTCCTTGCGTCTCTTG
>JAZDIW010000317.1:0-11478 GCA_043804575.1 bacterium | reverse complement strand
AAAGAGACGCGCCTTTCGAATCCTTCCTCACATTCCATAGCCACTGAGAGCTTGCACCGCTTGATGCAGATCCGCATGGTTGCCATAAAGGACGATGAGGTCACCCGCCTCGACGAGGATGTTGCGAAGAGGAGAAGATAGGGGCTGTCCGTCTCGCAGGACAGCGATAACCTGGCATCCCTTCTCGCCGGTCAATCCAAGTTCCCTCAGTGTCCGCTTGTACGCAGGAGACTGCGCGGTAATCGGGACGGCTTGAACAAGCCGCTTGAGAAGCAATTCGTGCAGTTCTTCCGTGAAGGCCCCCTGCTTGTCCGAACGGAGAATGCCGTAACTTTCGCTGCGCACCAGTTCGATCTGCATACCGATAATATACGGAGGAATGCCGTAATGACGAAGAAGTTCGGAGAAGATGCGCAGAGAGGTCTCGAATTCTTCGGGGATAACCAGACTGGCGCCCAGTCGCTTCAGGTCCTCCGATTCAGCCACATAGCGTGTGCGGACAATGAGGTGAAGCTGCGGATTCATCGAGCGGAGCAGTGTAACGGCGCGACGCGTCGCCGCCACATCGGAAATCGCCAATACGGCACTGTCAAACTCCTGAACGGCAAGTTGTCGAAGCACCTCCGGCCCTGTAGCATCGCCGAAATGAATGACTTTGCCCGCTCGACGCACGCGTCGGACGATCTCCGGATTTGACTCGAGGATTTCGTGATGAATTCCCGCCTCTCCCAATACATGCGCGACATTGTGTCCATTGACGCCATACCCCACGATGAGCACGGCAGGCTGCGGGCGACCGGCAGGCAGGCTGATCGGGGTTTTCTCATCGAGCTGCGTCAGCCACGGGAAGCGCATGCCGGCACGCCAGGCAAAACTTGGCGCCCATTGCATGATGAGCGGAGTCACGGCCAAGGTCAGACTGGCGGTGGCCATCAAATACTGATAAATGTTTTGCGAGAGCAATCGGTTGTCTATGGCCGCTCCGATGATCAGAAAGGACAACTCGCCAATGGCCGAAAGATACAGGCCGCTCTGCAGACCCACAACGGGGGACATTCGCAAGGGAAGAGTGATGCCGAAGACCACCAGCACTTTCAGCACGAGCACTCCAACCGCCACTCCGAGGACGGGCAGGGGATGCGCCATCACGAAGTTCAGATCCAGAAGCATTCCGACCGAGACAAAGAACAAACTGGAAAAGAGCGTGCGGAACGGGACGAATTCCGCATAAATCTGTGGATAGTAGTCCGTTTCCGAAAGAATCAATCCTGCGGCAAATGCGCCCACGGCCAGCGATAGTCCCGCCGTGGCCGTCAACCAGGCGGTTACGAGCATCACCAAAATCGCGAACAGCAGAACCGTTTCCGTCACACTAACGGTGACCAACCGACGCATGAGGGGCGGCAACACATATCGTCCTGCGAAATAGAGAGCCGCCCCCAGAACAACCGCCTGCAGCGTCACCTGACTTATCGTGGCAAGATCTGCCTGACCATTCCCCAAAAAGTCAACAACCAGCAACATGGGAATTACGGCAATGTCTTGAACCAATATGACGGCCAGAACGAGACCTCCCAATGGCGTTTCCAATTCGCCCTTGTCTGAAAGACCCTTCAGAATCACCGTTGACGAAGAATGGGTGATGACAAATCCAATGACAAGGGATGTCACCAGATTTAGCCCGAGGAACATGGAGGCCGCAAACGCGAGCGCACAGGTTGCCACGATTTGCCCGGCGGCGATGAGATAGATTCGGCCGGACATGGCAAACAGGCGAGACATGGACACCTGCAATCCGACCGTGAACATCAGCAGGACGACTCCAATGCCCGCTGCCGTGTGCACATGCTCAATCTGATGCACCCAGCCAAGCCCAAACGGGCCGATGAGTATTCCCGTCAGCACGAATCCGGCAATCGGCGGCAGACGCAAGCGACGCATGAGCAGAAGCACCGGCAGGGAAACGGCGAGGATCAATACGAGGTCGGCGAAAATGGGAATAGGCCGGATCATGGTCCTTCTATTCGTAGGTTACTTCGCGATGTCTCATGGGAGCTACAGCGTATCTTAAAGAACATCAGAGCGCAGTTGTCTGGCCGAGCCGGGGTAAGTACTTTCCCATGCCAATCCCTTCCATCCTACGCCGTGCGCAACCCGGCCGGAACATGGCGATGTTGCCACCGCCTGCTGAATTCCTCTCTCATATTTTTGGGACAAGCTCTAGGCGCAAAAAGTAGGATGGGGGATGTGCCGATGGAATAAACAAAGGAGGCCGGGGGAAGATCCTCGGCCTCAAATCTCTTCTCGACAAGTGGTCTATTACAGGCCGGCGGCAAAAATGATGATAAGGACGATATGCGAGAAAGTTACATCATAGGTTTCTTCGTTGCCAAATCCATAGACCCAAAAATCGCCGACCTTCACCGCATCCTCAAAAGCATCCAAGTTTTCCAAAATATTTTGGATATCCCCACAGCCGAAATGGCGCTCTTCGTAGGGTCCGAGGGCAATTCCGGAAAAGATGCGCGTTCCCCTGTTCATCACCTCTGTTTTGGTGGCAAGGCTATCATAGGCAATCCAAACCTCACCGGAGACATTCTGATCCAGATTGTTCTTGACATCCATTACGATGCAGACACTTTCGATGCCTTTGAGCTTGTCTTTGTGATCCCGGTAAGTTTCGTTCTCGGTTAGATCCACATGGACCGTCTCCCACTCCCGGGCGTCGAGCGTGGGTGTATTGGAGGTGTGAATGTCGTGCTGGAAGGCGTGGTCAATCGTGAAAACGCCCGAAACCAAGCAGCCGCCAAGTCCCCAAACCAAAAAAGCCACGGCCGCGACGAGAAGAATGAATGTGAGTCGTTTTTTCATGATGGAAGTCTCCTACTTCATGGGAATCTGAAACATGTACATGAGGCCGACGCCGATCTGCAGATTCTTTCGCGAGGCTGAGTTCTTCTCAATCGGCATCACGAGAAGGCTGGCGTTCGCATCGGCATAGACCATATTGCGATAAAGACTGACAGCCAATCCCCCGCCCCAAGAAGTCCCCAAAAGCGTCTCCTTGTCGCGTTCGCCGGGTGAAAAGCTGTTCGTGGAAATTCCGACGAAACCGTAGGGCCAAATGAGCGCCGGTTTCTTCCCCGCAAGGAGCACATTGAGGCCGAAGCCGGTCAGGGAACCTCCTTCGAGTGTTTCCGTCAGGGACGCCGCACCGACGGGCGTTACGGTCTCATCCTTGTCGCCCTGGCTTGACCCGCGAAAAACGAGCTGCGCGTGGAAGATGGATATGAGATGGCCACGCACAGAGATGCCATACATAGGCCCACTGCCCACATCCTCCTGAACCAGTGGCATATCGAACCCCCCAAACAGCTCCACACCGAGGGGATAGGAGCCCGCGAACGCAGCGGGAACCATGACGACAACAACGGTTAAAAGACAGAATCGAGAAATTATCCTCATATTGACCTCCGAAAAACTGCTATCACTCAGAAATTGAGTTCACTCTCGCGGCGCCATGTTGCAAGCCGACTTCAACGACTGCCGCCGGATTAAAAATAGACTTTCACGATTGTCGCAATCAGAACAAATCCGTTCAGAACGACCGCCGCAATTCCCATATATTGGGGAAGCGACTTTCCTGCGCGTCTGCCATTCAGAATGGCGCTTCCACCGAGCGCAAGCCCGACAACCGGCAGAGTGACATGTCCTCCTCGCAGGAAGAGGCAAAGAGCGCCAATCAGCAAGGAAATGATGGCTGATACCATCATGCCTTCGCTATGTCAAACACCGCCGCACAACTATATATACAAATAATCTCATCCATTGTCAAGGGCGATGAATGAGTGGTCATGGCTCTCAAGATGTGATGCAAATTCACCGGGAGGCTTTATTGAATCGTCCAATTGCAGGAACGATCCGCGGTGGCGGTAAGCAATGTGCCACCGGTCAGCAGAACACCCGTCAAGGCTCCGCTTATGCGACAGGTTTCTCCAAGAAGCCGGCCGGTCAGAACATCATAGGGCAGAAGAGAACTGCCTGACACGGCGAGCGCCACGGTATTGTCGGGCGAGAGCCAGATACTCTGGACATTGCGCAATTTCAAGAGCACTTCGCCTCGCTCCGCCTTTGCGCCCGGCAGTCGAATATTGACGAGGTTGTATTCACCCGCCGGTGCAACGACCAAAGCCACGCGGCAAGCTCTTCCAAATCCAAAGCCGTCGTCGCTGATCCGATAGGGAGCGCGATTGATGCGTTGCGATGAAGGCAGCGGCGTTCTATCGTCACATTTCTGTCCCTGTTCCAAAATCAAATCGTAGAAATCCACAGCGAGCTGACCGCTTGCACCGGAGACTCGTCCGCAAGCGTTTCGGCATCCTTGACTCACCGGCGCCGTCAACACCTGCACGAATTGCCCCGACTGACGCACAACCTCGATGGAAAAGCGAAATTCTCGCGGTCTATCCGTTCCATAGGCGCGGGCCTCCAAATAAATCTCGGCTGAGCCAAGTTCGGCTTCGCCAAGAAAGGGTGAAATCGCGAGCTTCCCTGTCTGCTGTGGCGCGAGAATGGCTGGATTCAGGTTTGTCCAAATCCAAGCGGGGGCTTTGGACACGGCAACCTGCACGGGATACTTCTGCTCACCCTTTAGGCCCGCTCGTAGTTGCACAAAGAGAGTCTCTCCCCAAGCCACGACTCCCGAAGGAGGATCCAATTCGAGAAAGATATCCTCCACATCCACTCCTTTGGGAGGAGAGATCTCCTTTCCTCTTTGTCGTGTCAGAGGTGCGCAAGAGAAGAATAGGACCGAAAGGCCAAGGAGAATCGGTCCGGCTCGCAGCAGAGAGGAAGGCTGCGCACAAAACAAAAAGAACCGCCACATAGCGGTTTTCTCCTCAGAAAAATTTGGAATTGTGGTTGTGTGATTCTCATCGGTGGGGAGTTTCGCAGCGATTTGCTGGGAAGTGCGCGAGTGTCTGCAAAACGGCGGTCACTCTTTTCACGAATAGTCAGCGCCGCGCATCACTGTGATCGGTTCATCAGGGCCCTTGTGCCGATTGTTGCAGCCAGCCTCGAACCTCCTTGAGAGAGGGAACGCGCCCTGTGCACTTGAGGGCGCCATTAATGCGCACGGCAGGCGTCCAATAGACCCCGCTGGCCGCAATTCTCGCGGCGTCCCGCACAAAATCCAAATGAATATCTTGATTGGGTACCAGTCCCAAGTCGCGCATGGCCGCATCCAAGACCTGCGCCGTCATCCGCGAGACGGCATTGGCGGAGCCGAGGATCTCGACTTGGATGGGGCCTTTCTGTGTCTCTTTTCGTGCCGCACTATTTGCGCGACGGTCATTCTTGGAAACCGCTATGGCAACCTCCATCCGCTCTCCCTGCAAAAACCCCCAAACACGAGGAATCCACCCTCTCCTCTAATGAAATTTCGGCAATATGAAGCGAAATGTCAAGAGAAAAAGAGAGGAGAAGCAAATTTTCCCGAGAGAACTTTCGCCTCGCTCATATATTTAGCGGGGTTTTGCGCATAATTTTAGAAAGTTCAGCAATATGCGCAGGTCGGGTTCCGCAGCATCCTCCAATGATTTGCACCCCGGCATCCAGGATCTCTGCACCCCACTCGGCAAACTTAGCCGGCGACAGAGAATCGCTAAAGTGACTGTCTGTTTCATCTTGCGGAAGCCCGAAGTTGGGGTAAGCTCCCGTCGGCCCGTCCCAAATCTCTCGAATGACCTCCAATGCCTCTCTGGCGACTGCAGGCGGGCAACAATTGATGAGGATAGCCTCCGGTTGGAGATTCGCCACAGCGCGCACCGCCTCCCGGAGAGGTTCTCCGGAGAAAAGCGTTTGCGCGTCTTTCGGAATCAAGGAAACCCAGACAGGATGGCCCTCGCCGAGTGCCGCTTCGGCGGCTATGCACGCCTCTCGGATACTGTTTTGTGTCTCAATGAGAATGATATCCACTCCCGCATTCGCCAGATGCCTTGCCTGCTGCCGGTGTTCCCGTTTGAGGATGTCATTGGGCGGAGCAAGATCCGGCCGATAGCAGTCCTCCAGAGGCGCCAAGGAGCCCGCAACGCGCACTTTGTGATTCGAGGGTGCCGAACTGGACGCCTCCCGGGCAAGTTGAACGGCACGCCGCGACAATTCCTCCGCCTGATTCTGCATTTCGGCCTTGGCCAGAGTATAGGGAGCCGTCCGGAAGGTATTGGCCGTCAGCACTTGCGCGCCGGCTTCAACATACTCCCTATGAATTTGGCGGACAAGGTCGGGGGCCTTAATCAGAGCATGAGCCGACCACAGGGGCAGCAAGGTACGCAGACCCTGCCGCTGCAATTCCGTACCCATCGCCCCATCAAGTAAGATTGCATTCATAATAGAAACAGAGGTTTCCCCTGCGAGAGACAAGCCTTCAATCTATAAACCGCTCCGGTGCAAACGATGTTCCTGAATGTCAAATGCTTTATACAATTTCACAACGATCTCGTTTTGACAAAACCAGCCTCGGGGAGTCAGCGCCACGGAGGTAGGAGAGACAGCGATTAGTTCTTCGCGCATTTCTCGTGCCATTTGCCATAGGGCGTCTGACCTCTCCCTTCCAAATGTTCTGATTGCCCCCTCGTAGATTACTCCGTCCACCATACGCAGATTCAGCGCGAGCCACTCCAGCCAGCATTGTGCATCCGTCAGATGTTCTCTCTCCAAAATGGGATCCTGACCTGAAAGGAGTGCGTCTCGCCAACTATAGAAGTCCGGCCGATTTTCGAGCCGTTCCCTCTTTCCGTCATAGGAATGGGCGGATGGGCCAACACCGAGGTAGGTGCCCCCGGTCCAGTACAGGCCATTGTGGCGCGAGCGAAAGCCCCGGCGAGCAAAGTTCGATATTTCATAATGCTCGTAGCCGGCATCCACAAATTTCTCGTGAGCGTGCAAATACATCTCCAGCTCGAGCTCTTCATCTAACGGCCGCAGCTTTCCATTCTCTCTCCAGCGATAGAAAGGTGTTCCCGGATGATATTCGAGGTTGTAGAGGGAAACATGGTCGGGCTCGAGGCCAACCGTTTCCTCCAAATCATTTTTCCATTCTTGTAGCGTTTCACTCGGAACACCAAAAATCAGATCCACGGAGATATTTCCAAATCCCGCCTTGCGAGCCAATTGAAAAGACTCCCGACCTTGAGATGAGTCATGATCGCGAAAGAGCTGCCGCAATTTGCGCTGCGAAAAGGACTGCAATCCAAGAGAAAGCCGATTTATCCCCGATGCGCGCAGCTCTCTCAGTTCGTCAAGATCAACCGTACCCGGATTGGCTTCGAGAGTGACTTCCACCTCATCTTTCACTGGCCAAAGACAGCGAATGATTTCAAGAATAAGGCTGATGTCCTTGGGTGGATGCAAGGACGGTGTGCCGCCACCAAAATAAATGGAGCTCACGGCAAGACCGGAGAAGGGTGCACTTTCCGCACGACGGATAAGTTCCTTTTCCAGGAGTTGGGGGAAACCTTCGATCTCGCCAGGCCGCGGCACCTTCTTGTAGAAATCGCAATAGGGGCAGCGACGCCGACAGAAAGGCATATGCAGGTAAATGCCAAAGCTCATATTTGACCATGTGGAATGAATGCGGGCTCTTCCATCGTAGTATACGGCACGGGCACGAGATTATCAAGCTCGGTCCATCAGAGAAAAATCCAGGTTGGAAAAATGAACAGGGAGTGCGGCACCCTATTGCTTTGACGGGATGAATTTTGTATATTTAAGGCGTTTTGGCGCGTTCGTCTAGGGGTTAGGACACTGGTCTCTCACGCCGGCAACAGGGGTTCGATTCCCCTACGCGCTACCAATAAGCCAAGCATAATCATGTGCTTGGCTTTTCTCTTTGGCGTGCCACAACTCTGCCAAAATGACCGTGATCACATTGTGGTCCTGTTTTGGTCATGACAGGGTCGCGCTTCAAGACAGTCGGCAGTTTGGCGATCTCTGTGACCCCGGATTCCCAAATCAACTTCGATGACATGAGTCAATCCTTAATGGCTCGCAGGCAAAAAAGACCTCTCAGAACATTGAGGGGTCTTTTCGTGAGCCGGGCTCAGAATCGATCGACTTGTGCCGTCCGTGCTATCGAAAACGAAGTTGGTTGACAGCGGACCGAATATGATCAGGATCAAGAGCCAGATAGTGCTTTTCTGTAACTTTCACGCTGCTGTGACCAAGCAGCCGGCTCACTGTGTAGATGTCCACGCCGTTCTTTATCAGATGGCACGCAAAGGTCGCCCGCAGACTGTGAAGTGAGATACCTTTGGGGAGCCCTATCTTACGTACCCATCGGCGGAACCTCATGGGACTGTGCTTTGCTACAGCGATTGTCCTTTTCTTAAACTTGCCGTTTGGCTTGCAGCGAGCCAGGGGGCGAAAGTTTTCATGGCAGTGGATTTTGCCCATCCGTCTGCCCGTTCCGTTGAGCATCGCTTTGTGCTTCTATGGCGGATTCGGCTGTCGGCTCATCACATTTCCCGCCGTGATCGGTGCTTTCTTTCTCGGTGAGTTTGCGGGTGGAGAAGTCGGCTGTTTGCTGGGCCATCGGGTCAATCAGTATCCTTCGATACCACCTTAATCACCATTATAGGCAAAGGTGGCCCCAGCAATAGCCTCTACGGGGAAGCACATGGCTTGAACAGCGAAGAAAGTATCGCTTTGCTGTATAAAAACAATCACATAGATTACGGTAGAAGATGTCGCTTCATGCGCAATTTACTTGACTTTGCATCTGTAATTGACTAACTTGAAACAGAACATCGTCGACTGAGGATTCATCCTTGCCGGTAACTTTGGATGAGCAAATCTTCCGCTGAAGAAGTGTCGGGCACGCTCGCTTTGCTTTGGCAACGACTGCCTTCATCAGCATCATCCGCATCGCAAGTCAAGCCATTAGCTCTGACAGCGTACCGTGTTTCCCATCACTGCCTCTCGCACCAAAGATCCAGCAACGTTCAGACTGGCAGGAATAGACCATGATCATTTTCTTCGTCTTCATATTCATGTTAATCGCGGGTGGAGTGTGGTTCTTTGATGGGTAGCGTCAGTCCACAGAAGGCGGTCGCAGAACTCCCGAATGCAATGTCCAAGCGATAGACCCCCGTCTGATTTTGCCAGGCGCACTAATCTCACGTTGGTTCAACTCCCCAGAACATTAGAGAATAGCGGAACAGGCGAAACATATGCCTATGTCATCAAGACCGTTGTCTTGAATGGGAGTGAATGCGGACAAAGAGGCAGCAGTCCTAATCAGGACGGCGAACGAGTTAAACCACACACCCGCCGAGCGCGCGTGCGATCACACGGGACGGCATCTGAATGATCAGGTTCGTGGATCGCCGGCTTCACTGGAGTGTCGAAGGTGATATGATCGTCTTATTCATCCTGTCAGCCGACATGCACAAGAAGTGGTCTTTGAAACGCGGTGCATACACGATTGGACGAAGTTCAGAGTGCGATGTGGTCATCGAAGATGATACGGTATCTCGAAGGCATGCTCAAATTGAGGTTTTTGATGAAGAGACTATCAATTTGACTGATCTCGGGAGCCATAACGGAACAACGGTCAACGGATGCAGGATTAGCGGTCAGGTGCAGGTCACATGCAAGGATATCCTTGCTTTTGGACGAGTGGAAGCGCATTTCTCGACGGATGAACCCTGTGCCGCTCCGGAGAGTTTCGTCACTATTATCGATTCCATGGATGACCTGGCGAATCTGACCCGATTGCCGATACAAGAGGCCCTTGAACCCCTTTCATCAAAGATCCTTGAAGATCCAAGACTATTCAGCTCCTTTTCTGAATTGGGCAAAATGCTCATCTTACCAGGCCCGGAAGAAGAAATGTTCGGCAAGGCATTGGAGCTGTTGAAAGATGTCCTGCCTGTCCAACGCATTGCCATATTTTCGATTCGCGGACAGGGAAAGGAGATCGGCCTGGCAGCCTGCTACACCGCGAGCAGGCGAGAATCCCGCTCGTTCAATCTGTCTCGGACCATCGCCGATGAGATTCTCACTCAGAAGAACGCCGTGCTGATTTCGGACACTCAACACGACCGCAAGTTTGCGGAGCAGAAATCGATCGTCGAATCGAAAATCCGGTCGGCAATAGCTGTTCCCTTATTTGATGAAGGAGAAATCGTAGGCATCTTGTATGCGGACACGACCGACCCACGCCAACGTTACAACGAGGATTGTCTCAGAATTGCGGCAACCTTCGGGAATATCCTCGCGGCCAAGATTGTGAATTGTCATCTTTTGAGGGAGCGTCAGGCAAAGGAGATCCTGGAAGCGGAGTTGGCCGTAGCTTCGCAGATTCAGAAGCAATTATTGCCCGGCGAGCTTCCCTTCATTGATGGATATGGCTTCCGGGCGTTTCAGATTCAGTGCAAACAGGTGGGCGGTGATCTTTACGACATTGTCAAATTAGACGACGGACGAATCGTATTCTTGGTAGCAGATGTGTCAGGCAAAGGAATGGGTGCGGCTTTATTGGCGTCAAATATTTTGGCCAGTTTCCGGACCATGTATGGTGCAAAAGATTTTGGATTGTTAGATGCGGTATGTCGTATCTCAAAACAGCTTCTGATTTTTAGCCGTCCGGGAGACTTTGCGACACTCTTCATTGGCGCGCTCTGCCCAAACACCCATCTTTTTACCTATGTCAACGCCGGGCATAATCCACCCCTGCTGATGCGAGAAGGGGGGGAAATCGAATATCTGGAAGCGTCCGGTATTCCAATAGGAATGTTGGATCTTTGTACCTGGAAAGAGGAAACCTTGGAGCTAAGACCTGATGATTATTTGTTCATTTATACGGATGGCATTCCTGAAGCAATCGACAGTCAGGGAGAGCAATTTGGTGATGAAAGATTAGCAAAGTCTATCCTGAAGTCTCGAAGTCAATCTCCAGACAAACTGACGGAATCGATTATGGACGAGGTGATGCAATATATAGGAGACATTCCACGCAGCGATGATATTACGATGATCGCTTTGCACAGGGAGCGATAGCAAAAAACTCCGATTCCGGACAACTTGTCCGACGCTTCCAAGGGTAATCCGCGATATGGCGGGGAACTCAATAATCATAGGGAATTCATCATGTCTTCTGAAATCAATGAAAATGGAATAGAGAAGACACAATCCTTTGCTGTTCTCTCCATAGGTCTGCCTGTTTCGCATTACAGGATTGTCGAGAGAATCGGTGCGGGCGGGATGGGAGAGGTGTACCTCGCCGAGGATACCAAGCTTAGTCGTAAGGTTGCCCTGAAGTTTCTCACACCTCACTTATGCCAAGATGAGGACTGTCGTACTCGTTTCAAACGGGAAGCCCAAGCGGCGGCAGTGCTGGAACATCCCAATATCGTCACGATCCATGAGGTCAGCGAGTACCAGGGGAGACCCTACATTGTCATGCAATATATTAAAGGG
>JAZDIW010000316.1:0-3025 GCA_043804575.1 bacterium | reverse complement strand
GGCCACTTCCACACCGGGCAGACTGGACAACTGCAATGCCAAATAGTTCGACTTCGCCATGCAAGCCTTGGCAATTTCGCGCAGGCCCCCGGGTCCGACAAGAGACAGATAGATTGCCGCCATGGTCGCGCAAAGGCCCTCGTTTGTGCAGATGTTCGATGTGGCGCGTTCTCGCCGAATATGTTGCTCGCGCGTTTGAAGGGTCAGTGCGAAACCTCGCTCGCCTCGGCGATCCTTGGTTACTCCTGCAATGCGGCCCGGCATCTTGCGCACGAAGTCCGCCTTCGCCGCAAAGAGCCCCAGAGCAGGTCCTCCATACGAAGCCGGAATTCCCAGAGCCTGTCCCTCGCCGACGACGATGTCTGCCCCCACCGCACCCGGTGGCTCCAACACGCCCATCGCAATCGGATCCGCAACGACAATCGCCATCGCACCCTTTTCATGAGCCGATGCTATCAGAGGTCTGATTTCCTCGATGATGCCGAGGAAGTTCGGATACTGAAGAACCACAGCGGCCGTTTCGTTATCCAACCGACTTTTCAGCTCCCGCGTCGCGACAATTCCATCCGGAGACGAGACGATTTCCGTTTGAACACCGACGGATTTTCCGATGGTCTGTGTGACTCGGCGATAGTAGGGATGCACCGTCGCAGGCCATAGAATTTTGGAACGACCCGTATGCGAGTGCGCAAGCAACACGGCTTCCGCCAACGCCGTCGCTCCGTCATAAAGCGATGCGTTCGCGGCATCCATGGCAAAGAGCTCGCAGAGCATGGACTGAAATTCATAGATGATTTGAATGGTCCCCTGGGAGACTTCCGGTTGATACGGCGTATAGGCCGTGTAGAGTTCGGAGCGCGCCGCCAGAGCGCGCACCGCCGCCGGAATGAAGTGATCATAACTTCCCGCTCCCAAGAAACTCACTTGGTGCGCGGCATGCAGATTCTCTCGAGCCCAAGCCGACATCTGCCGGCGCACCTCCCATTCTGACTTGCTCTCAGACAGCGCCAAGGGACGCCCAAGCCGCAAATTCCGGGGTATGGGCTTCAGGAGATCCTCGAACTCCTTTGCGCCGATGGCTTGTAGCATCGCCGCTCTGTCTTCCGTCGTATTCGGAATGTAGTGCATGCAGAAAAACCTTCCTATTGAATGCCGCGGGGTATGCCCTGCTCTCCTTGCTTAGAAACAGGAAATTTCATGGCAGGTGTTTCTTGAGGGCATCTCATTTTCACAATTTCGTAGCATATCAATATACTGAATTTGCAGCGAGGAATCAAGTTTCCACGCCGGATTCTCCAGCTCCAAGGCCCAATGTTTCCGCGACTTGACTGCTGCCGACATAGCTCAGAGAACATAGACATGATGAGTGCAACAAACGTTCCGATTCGAGAATATCAGCAAAAGATGCCCAAGAAGGCCTACCTGAGTCTACCCTCCAAAAACACCCCGCGTCTAAGAATCCATTGGCCCCAAATTTGCCCCATCCGCTTGTCATGGGGGAATCGGAACCAGAGGCCTTATGGAAGAAAAAGCAAAAATCTTGGTTGTAGATGATGAACCATCTGCTCGCGGCTTGTTGCGGCGCGTTAACAGTCATTTCGGTTTCGAGACGATTGAGGCACGAGATGGAGAGGAAGGATGGGAGCTATATGTCCAAGACAAACCGGATCTGACCATCTCGGACATTTACATGCCCAAAATGAACGGTCTGCAACTCCTTTCCAAAATCAAGAAAGACGATGAAAATGCCAAAGTCATTCTGATTACGGGCTTCTCTCACTTCCGCTTGCTACTGCAGACAAATTCTCATCTTCGTCCGGATGGCTTTCTGGAGAAACCCTTTGATATTGAGGACCTCGGGCGTGTGATGAAAAAGTTCCTGAACGACATGAACCCTACGCCGAAGCTATCTGACGATTGATTCCCTAACCTACTACCGAAGAATATGCCTCCCGGCGCCCGTGCCGGAAAATGCCGACTACGCCGAAAACGGGGCTATTCCATGGCAGATGCTCCCGGAAAACGCAAGGTATCATGAGATCCTGCAATAGAATCTTGCCGACCTTGCGGCATGGAATCATGTCTCCACGAGCGATACTTTGACTTCAAGGCGTGATACCTCCGCCACTTGCTTTGGTCAAAACAGCGCGAAGAGCATGGAAACAACCAGTCGCTCTACTCGGACTCAGGATGCCTCTGCCGGACGCCTCGGTTGACCACAGACAACACACGACCGTCCGCGATGCGCAAGAAGGCCTATCTGAGTCCGACCTTTGAAGACTCCATGAGTCCCGGAAGTCCAACATGGGAGATGTTGACGACTCTCAACAACTTGTTGGCATCAATATTGCCGCCCAACCGATTGTTACAGGGGAATCATAAAAGGAGGTGTGGTGGAAGGAAAACCGAAAGTCCTTATTGTGGACGATGAGCCGGGCACTCGCGAGATCCTTCGCCGCGTCAACAATTACTTCGGCTATCAGACGATAGAGGCCGAAAACGGGGAGGAGGGATGGGCTCTATATCAAGAGAGCAAACCGAATCTGACCATCTCGGACATCTACATGCCGAAACTGAACGGCCTGCAACTTCTTTCCAATATCAAAAAACAGGATGAAGCTGCCAAAGTCATCCTGATTACCGGCTATTCTCACTACCGCACCCTGATGCAAACAAGCCGTTATGGCGCGGACGGCTATTTGGAAAAACCCTTTGACATCGAGGAGCTCGCCCGCGTAATGAGCGCCCTCACGAACGACCCGACACCGGAACAGGGGTCTTCGGATGAGAATGTCCCTAAGCGCGAGACGGCTGCGTCAGAAGCGACGCCAGAAAATGTCGCGCCCGCTGAAGAGCCTGAGCGCGATGGCTGATACGATTCTTCTCTTCTAATTCAATCTCCGCAAGTGTTCGCCCGTCCGGTAGTTCGAAAACCGGATCATAGCCAAATCCATGATCCCCTCTGGGCTGCAGCGCAATTCGACCACAGAGAACCCCCTCAAAAAGATGAAGACTGTTCTCCAGT
>JAZDIW010000315.1:0-2871 GCA_043804575.1 bacterium | reverse complement strand
CGTATACGTTCCCGGCGGGACATTGATGATAAAGAAATAGCCTTCTACATCCGCAGAGGCACCGAGAGTTGTTCCTTCCACGAGAATATTCGCACCGATAAGGGGCTCACCGCTCGCGGCATCCTTCACGAAGCCGGCGATTTTTCCCGTCGTTCCGGCGAAGAGCTCAAACGAAAAGAATATCAGGAACGGCAACGCACAGAAAATCCGAAGAAGGGGATTCATATGGGGCCTCAGGTGCCAGAGAAATAAAGAAGCAACGATACTTTTTGAAAAAATGGGATTCCTGTGCCTTATTTTACGCAATTTGTAACATAAAGTCAAGCATTAAATTGCGTTTAGAATATGCGTCGTAAGAACGCAAGAGGGAGCAGGATGCGCCGGGGAAACGAAGGCCCGCTTTTTTGCCCCAATTGACTTTTTCTCTTGCAGAATAGCGCTACATTTAGTATATTTTTATAATGCAAAGGTATAGATTTTGGACGGAAATTGGACAGAGTATGAAGAGTCCTGCCATAGCTTTCTTGTTGATTTTCAGCCTTTTACTGTGCGCCTATGGCTGGGCGCGGCCCCTCTATCTTCGCGGCGAATCCCATGATTGGCCAATCGTTTCGTTTATTGGCCGAGATGATGCAGGTGACGCATTCCCACCGGAGCGGGATCTATGCAACCTGTTCTTTGTTGAGGGAGGTAGCACGCTTCATTTTCGTTTCACAACGGTCGCTCCTTCATCACAGAATGACGCATATTCCATAGAAGTCCGCCAAAAAGGAACAGGAGAAGCCCTCGCCGTTACTCCCCACTCTCCCAAAACGGAGACCTATCGTTCGGGATGTATGGTAGAGGTCGCAGCGCAGTGTCCCGCCGATTTCTTGGGAATAGAAGCCGTCACAGTGCGCCTCTTTGACGCCCAAGGCAGGCTTGCGGATGTACTTGTGTCGGACGGACAGCCGCTGGGAACGACAGGCAATGCCGCATTTGTGCATCATGGCAATCAAGGACTGACTTGGACGAATGTCTTTCGCGGCAATGACGACGACTCGGGCTACGATGAGATTCTTGAGGTCCACCAGATCCGCAATGTCCCCGGCAATTTCCACTTGAGCGGGCTTTTGGTTACCGCGGCGCAGTGGCATGATCGCGGTTTCAATGATTGGCTCAGGCAAGGCATTGGCGAGGGGTGGGTCTGCATGCTCAGTTCCGCTTATGGACAACATATTATGCCCTTTGTGCAGCATACGATGAATGAGTGGTCTATAGGCGTGGAGGATGCTCTTATCCAAGCCAAATACAATGGTTTCGAGGCGAAGGTGGCATGGATTCCCGAGCGGGTTTGGTGTTCGCAAGGACACTATCCAGACAATGGCATTCCCGATCCGCCGTGGCATGGAGACCCTTGGTTGGGGGACAATTGGCAGCAGCACGGAATTGAGGCGATTCTGCTGGATGACTGGCCGCACCTTTCCGGCTATTCGGATCGCAAGATTCACTGGATGCAGAACGGCAGCGGCGTGACTTTGCGCGTGATTCCGATTGACGGTGAATTTACGGGGAATTGTCAATGGAATTCGTCGGCGGCAATATCACAGATTCAGGGAACGGGTCAGGATGGTATCGTCGTTTACGGCACGGATTGGGAAGCGGCCGCCGCACTGTCCGATTGGTGCAACGAGACCTGCCTGACGAATTACAGGGCGGTAGTCAATTGGTGTGCCGATAACTATCCGGCCGTGGATGTTTGGCGTCTCGATGTGGCGCTCAACAACCCGGATTTCAACGGAGTCTGGGCCGAATTGGGATTGGGCACCTATGGAACGATTGGCGGCACCGACGGCTATGGCGGCTCGAATAATTCATGGTATACGGATTGGTTTGCAGCGGCTTCCCACTCGGATCATCATTCACCGCAATGGAGCTACGGCACCGTTTGGTGGGATGCCTATAATACGCTAAATGCGGCACCGAGCAATAACATCCGGGAGACGGGTTGGTATGTCTTCATGACGAACCTGCACGAAACGGGTTGGCATGATTACATGGGCGGGCCGATTTCCGGCTGGGAGCACCGCTACAGCTCGCATATCAAGAATGCCAATGTCTATGCCGAAGCCGCACGATGGGCCGGCGGGCTCTACGGTGTCACGACGAATGCCTTCTTCTCCGACATGGATCACGATGGCTGCCGAGAGCTCTGCATTCACAATGACCGCGTCTTCGCCGTGTTTGACAGCATTGGCGGGCGCGCCATTTGGGTCTTCGCCAAAGGGCCCAGCGGAAATTGCTCCATTGTGGGAAACTGCAATGTCTATTGGACGGATACGGAAGGCGATTGGGATGAACCCGGCTCGAATAATCATCAAGCGGCGCTGGCCGATGTATCGCCTCATTATCGCGACTATCCGTACAATATGTTCATTGACGCAGTCACGGACAGCACCGCGGAAATCCGCATGACCTACAACGAGCTGTCGAAGCGCGTTCTCATCAAGACAGGAAAACCGTATCTCGATTGCCGCTATGATGTGGGATTTGAAGACTGCTATCTGCGCAGCGGATTCAGTCCGGATCTGCTCGATTTGATATGGAACGCCGACATGACGCGGATTTACGATCCGCAAGTTGCCTATGTGGGTTATCGGAACCCCCACTCCGGCGCGACGGGGCTCTATGTTATCGGCAACGGTCAAGCCAACTGGAATTCGGGAGGAGTCTTCACGGCGACTCTAATGGGCGGCGACGAGCTGCACGGCTATCGGCAATTTGGTTTTCTGTTCTATGCGGGCGAGACAACGACACCTGCGGGAGGCGAGATTGCAGAAATTGAGATATTGGCGGCACAGAATCTCGATTTCTACAGCCCTTGGGTCGTAA
>JAZDIW010000314.1:0-4600 GCA_043804575.1 bacterium | reverse complement strand
GCACCACTTCCGCCTCGCGCGGGGAAAGCGTGGCAAGGGCGCGATCCACTTCCTGGCGCAGCGACTCCTTCATCAGCCCTGTGTCGGGAGGCGGTTGAGAATCGTTCTGGATGATATCCAGAAGCCGATTGTCTTCTCCCTGGCTAAAGGGAGCATCCATCGAGAGATGGCGACCCGACATTCGCATGGTGTCGGTCACTTCAAAGGGCGAAATTTCAAGAACTTCCGCTATCTCTTCGGGTGTCGGCTCTCTTTCGAATTCCTGCTCCAGACTGGAGTACATCTTCCCAATCTTGTTCAAGGCTCCCACACGGTTGAGGGGAAGGCGCACGATGCGCGACTGTTCCGCCAAGGCCTGAAGAATGCTTTGGCGGATCCACCAAACCGCGTAGCTAATGAACTTATAGCCTCGGGTCTCGTCGAAACGCTTGGCCGCTTTGATTAGCCCGAGATTCCCTTCGTTTATCAAGTCACCAAGCGAAAGTCCTTGATTTTGATACTGCTTAGCTACTGAAACGACGAATCGCAGATTCGCCTTGCAGAGCTTCTCAAGAGACCTCTGGTCACCGCGACGGATGCGTTTGGCGAGCCGGACTTCCTCTTCGGGATCCAGAAGCTCGACCTCGCCGATTTCTTGGAGGTACTTCTCCAGCGATTGATTCGCCCGGATATTGGCTTTTTTGAGAATCTTCGTCACAAAAGCTCCTGTCGGTGATTGTCAGGATTCGCGGATTTCCGCAAACTCTTTAAACCTCCAAGGCATGTGGAAGTTCCCGAAATCCTGCCCCTCATCTCCACAGGTTTTTGCCCTATCCTTATGCGGACTTCTGGCTCTCATGCTATCGTGAATTCCTCGTCTCTAACTTCATGTATTTCATGTGCAAGCGCAGGGAGACTCACCGTAAAGGTCGCGCCGCGACCGGACTGCGAGCGTATCTCGATCCTCCCGTCGTAGCGGACCAGAAGTTCCCGACTGGCCGAAAGCCCCAATCCTGTGCCCGTCGGACCATCGCCCTGTTTGCCGTCGGCCGGCGGCTTCGTTGTGAAAAAGGGTTCAAAGATTCGTGCCATGACGCCTTCAGCCATTCCCATCCCGCTATCTTGGATCTCGACAAGAACCCGTCCATTTTCCTGTTTCGTGCGAATCTGCAGAATCTTCTCCGGAGTTGCATACATTGCGTCAATCGCGTTATTGACAATGTTCATGAGTGCCTGCGAAAAGTCGCTGTAGACTCCCCAGACTTCCGGTAAATCGGGGTCGAAATCATAGATTTTCTCCACCTCGTGCTTGAAAAAAAGATTCGCCTCCAAAAAGGCCAGCTCGGTTTTCAGCAGTTCGTTCAGCTGAATGTGCCGTGCCCGGGTCTCTTCCTGATGGCGAGCCTTCAACATGAGCGTATGGATAATATCCTTGACCTTGCGGACCTGTTTCAGGATGACTTCCAACTCCGTCGTTTCCGGGTGAACTGTTCGAAGGAGCTCGGTAAGTCCTTGGATACAACTCAAGGGGCCGTTCAGATTGTGCGCGATACCGCTGGCCAGAAGTCCGATGGATTCGAGTTTCCGAGCTTGCTCCAATTCACGCCGCACACGCTGCTGTTCGGTTACATCCACGGCGAGCACCAGACGCATTGGGCGCCCCTCAAATTCGATATCCACCGCGGAGATGTTCACTTCGATCACCGCGCCATCTTTCTTGCGATGATGGACGCCGTCATAATGAGCCGGGCTTTGCTTGGTTCCCCCCTCAACACGCTTCATGACGGAGTCTCGTTCCTCGGGCGGATGCAGGTCCGAAATCGTCATCTTCAGGAATTCGTCACGAGTGTAACCATAGCGACGGGCGGTCGTATCATTGACATCCAGAAATTGCCATGTTTGCGGATCGTGAACCAAGACCGCTTCCCCGATATGATTGAATAGAGAGCGGTAGTTCTGCTCCGACTGCGACAAACGCTCGTACAGGCGCGCGTTGTAGATCGCGGCGGCGCCGAGGTTCGCCAACCCTTTGACGAATTCAAGGTCCTGCGGCTCAAATTCCCATTCGCCCAACCGGTTCAGCGTCAAAACTCCGATGACTTCGTTTTCATACTTCAGCGGAGCGCAAAGAAGGGATTCGGGCTCCAGAGGTGTGCCCGGAATCAGGAAACCCCGATCCGTCAGGTCCACTCGATTGACAACTTCGGCTTCTCCGCTGGCGGCGACGCCCCCGCTGATTCCCTGACCCAACTCAAGTGGCGTGTTCAAGATCTCTTCCGCGTAGCTGTCCAAGCAAACGATGGGTTTGAGCAGCTCTCCCTCAACAAGATAGAGCGTTACGCCATCGGAAGCGACCAAGTCCTTCGCCCGGCTTGCCAGAGCTTCCAGAAGCTCGTGCGGTTCGAGCTTGCCTGCAAGTTCGTGAGAGGTTTCCAAAAAGGCGGCAAGCCGTTGCGTTTCATCCGAAACGGAGCCGGGCGATGCCACGCTCTCGCAGACGCGCGCAGGGGTCGCGCTGATTGAAGGGCTGCCTTCTTCTCTATGTGTCTGCTTTTTCTTCATGGGAGACCGGCGTCTTGTTCAAAGTGGGAAGGGCAAGAGCCGTGCCTCTTTTCGCTTCCGACGCCATCGGCCGTCTGCGAAGTGACACATAGAAAGTTTCGAGACCCTCTGTGCAATTCCGGCACATGTCCGGAACGCGGCCGCGGGTCAGCAAAAGCCCGCGAAAACGCTGGAATTTCTCGCCACGCCAGATCTTCGCAAAGGAATCTTGGTGAATGTTTCCGACGGTGAATTCCTCATTCTTGTCAAAGCAGCACGGGACAACGGTGCCGTCCCAGTCTATCTGACAGGAAAACCAAAGGCGATGGCAGGTTTGATAGCGGCGACGAGTCTCCCACTGCTCTCCTGCGCGTCGGTATCGCGAAAACCTTGGATCCCTCGGCAGGAATCGCTCGGCTTGTTTCTCGGTGTAGACTTGGGTCGTCTTGATTTCGATGCGGTCGGCACCCCACTCGCGCGCCGCGGAGCGGAGCAGGGGAAGCTCGTGTTCGTTGTGTTTCATGGGCAGCCACTGCAGGATAATTTTGGGGCGGCTCCTTCGCAGAATTTGCCTCTCCCGTCGCAAGGCCTGCATTCCAAAGATCACGGGTTGCAGTTCGCCGCCGATGCGATATTTCCTGTAGGTCTCGGCTGTCAGCCCGTCCACGGAAAGAATGATGGCGTCCAGCCCCGATTGAACCAATCGCTTGGCCATATCACCGCGCCCGAGAAGCTGGCCATTGGTGCTGGTGACCGTATGGATGCCCCGCTCGTGGGCAAGTCGCACCATGTCGGGAAGAGAATCATTCAGAAGCGGCTCGCCCTGATTCCAAAGGTAGATTCTGCGATGCTGTGGGCCAATGGCATCCAAAATCTTCCGATAATCGCTGAGTGTCATTTCTCCAATTGATCGCGTTAGCGTTCCTGCTCCAGATGGACAGAGAGGGCAACGCAGATTGCAGCGATTCGTCGGCTCCATCATGACACTTATGGGCAATCCCCAGACGATGGGTCTGCGCAGAAGATGCGACAGAAGGCAACTGAGCGCGCCCAGTCCAAGATTCCAGTAGAAACGAATATGTATTCTTCGCCAGAGCATTGTGTCACAAAAAAGAGAAAACCGTCAGACGGAAAGCCTGACGGTATTGTCACGAATTTGTACCGGATAAGTCACAGGAAACGAAATCAGAAACCCAATTTGAAACTGCATAAGGCTTGAGAATCCCTCTCAACAGTTTACAGATAAGCGTTTTGCCTGGTGCGTGCTGCCACGAAAGGCGGTTTCGACCTTTAGGAACGTGGGAAGTGCCCGACAAAAAAAGTCCGCCCTTCTGATGGCAGTTGTCAAGCCCGTAGTGGCTTGACATTTTTTGGGGGGGTAGTATGTTGGGAGATGTGGGCGAAACCGCCCGTATCTGAAGGCACCTTTTCTTGAATGGGAGAGGCGTTTTGGGTTTGGGTGGGGAATTGCAGTACAAAAAGGTCAAAGTAAATTCAAAAGAGTCTCTACATCCATGCCTGCTTGCCGCAAGATGCCCTTGAGGGTTCCTTTCTTCAAATCCCTATTGTGGTAAGGGACGGCAACGATCTTGCCAGGGACTTCAGGGTGATAGAGGAAAACATGGCTGCCCTTTTGTCGGTGAATAACAAAGCCGGACCTTTCCAAGGCCCAGACAAGCTGCTTGGGGGTAATGATAGGGAGCTTGGGGGTCATTCAAGGGCAACAGCTAATCTTTCAATCAGAGGCTCAGGCTGTTGGATATCTTCGGGGATAGGGAGATTTCTTTCCAGAAGGGTTACCAGATAACCCCGGATAGCGTCCAAAGCCATTGCCTTAGCCTCCTCCAAAGTGTCCCCTTCAGTGGTCAAGCCATTCAAAGCAGGCACATGCACAACATACCCGCCTTCCTGTGCCGGTTCGAAGATCACCGTGTATTTATATTCTCTCACTTCGAACTCCGTAAGTTTAGTCTTACAAGAAAATGCGAAATCGGCGGAAAGGCCAGCGGATTTTTCTTCCTCGCCCGCCATCCATTTCGCCGGTGGGCTCGCGCGGGCAAACAAAGCGGTCTCTACCGTG
>JAZDIW010000313.1:0-4390 GCA_043804575.1 bacterium | reverse complement strand
GGCGGACTACGTTCTCTTTCTCGGATACGATGTTGTAGCCGAAGACGGCAAAGGCAAGGGTGGCGGTACACGGACAATCTTCACGTCCGAGCGCCCAGACCACATTGCCAAATCACGCACGGTTGTTGAGTCGATCCCGTTTGAGTCGGCAACTGATAGTACAATCTGGCAACGGATCATGGAAGGAAGCATATCATGACACAAGAATATCAGTCATTGGATCGTGAGGGGACGTTCAAAGCCAAACCCCTCAGTTGGAACGTGTACGAAGCCAAATCCGGGGCGGTAGCCGTGAACATTACTTTTCTGATTATAGCACAGTGGAACGGCAACGATTGGGACAGTTGGGCAGAATACGCCTCGACCTGTCCTGGTGCGTTCTATGTGGTCAAGAAAGACGGAACCGTCAACACGGTCACCGTCAAACAACTCTCTGAATCGCTTGGCTGGAACGGTGATCTCAAAGCATTTCTGGATGTGCCGTCCGAGATTGAAGTTCAAATTACGGTCAGAGCCGAAGACTACAACGGCGCGACGTTCTACAAGGCTGGCTGGATGAATCCCGGCAATCATGTTCCGAGTTTCGGGGCTTCACCAGAAGATGTGGTGAAACTGAATACTCGCTTCGGTTCTCTGTTGCGAGCAGCGGCAGCGGCGAAGGGTTGACCCCATGACGGATGCCCAGTGCGAGTATCGGAACGGAACATGAATCAACGGGCGGTGGGTGGCGTGAACAACGCAGGAGCGAGTGACTTGCTGGGCAGAAAGCGTTTCCAGTGCGGGCCGAACCCCGATGCGCAACTGTCCACCACGACGAAAGTCGGTGAGGTCAACGCGAAACTGGCCCCACCGCCAGAATTGAGGAGAGATGATTACTAACTGGAACACGACGACTGGCGGCACCATAAGCCCCACGAACCTTGCCTTGCATGGTGGATTCATTGTGCACTCAAGGCCCACGACGCTGCGGTCGCCGAACGAGAGGAGAGACAAGATGGGATTGCGAGTTAGAAATGCCGCGACTTTCGTTGAACGCGAGGTCGTTTGTGCGGCAGAATACCCGCCAGAAAATGGCGACTTCTACATTCCAGACGATGTTCATTCGGCGTTGGTCGCGCATTTCGTGTCTCGGATAACAACCAGTGAACCGGGACTGTGCTGGCATTGCAAGGCCAATCCCGCCATGCGTTGTATGCGCTGTGAGGCCCTCGGATTAAAGGCGGTCGCCGAACGGGAGAAGGCACCCCATGCCTGAACCGATGACCGATGAACGGCTGGCGGACCTGCGTTTCCGATGTCATAAGGACAATGCCGACTTCTATCGGTATACGTGGTCATTCCGAGTGGCGAGGGAATTCATTGCCGAGATCGACCGCCTGCGGGTGGAACTCGCCGCCGAGCGGGAACGGATGGCCAAGATTCATCGACGGCTGATTGTCGCCGTCGAGAATCAGGGCAGCACTCTGCACGACGTGGGGGCATGGCAGACATTCGCACTGAATCTCGCCGCCGAGATCGCCGCTACCGACGCCGCCCTTCACGCGGCGGACGGGGGGAAGAAAAACACATGAAAACTGTGCGGATTCACTTCTCGGTATCCTGTCCGATCTGTGGAATTAAGATTGGGACGTTGCATAGGTTCAAGAGTCCTGCGTTTGCTGAGGTTTTGCGCGGCGTAGTCCTGATGAACGAAGTTTCGACTGAAGTCTGCGAGCAAGTCACCACCGACTGGGCGGCACATTTTGGCGAGTGCCATGCGGCCAAGGCGGAACGCAAGGTGGGGGACGGGGAGTTCCCGAAGGCAGGGGGCGCGGCGTGAGGATACTCCTACCCTGGCCGCCAAGCGTGAACAATCTGTACGTCAATGTCGGCAAAGCGCGCAGGCTCACTCAGCGGGGAAAGGACTACTGCGAGTTAGTTGCGGAACTTCTCTTGGAGCAAGGGATCACGAAGCGCTTCAGCAAGGACCGGCGACTGGGGATTGAGATAACAGCGTGGCCGCCAGACAAACGGATTCGGGATCTGGATAATCTGCTTAAAGCCCCTTGCGATGCTATGAAGAAAGCAAAGCTGTATCCAGACGACTCGCAATTCAACCACATCCTGATCCATAAGGGCGGCGAAGTGTACGATGAACTGATTGAACTCACACTGGGGGAACCACGATGAGCACCGATGGTCAAGAGACCACACGACCGAACGAGGCGATAGAACAACGAGCGCGAGAGATTCATGACTGCTGGTGCGCGTGGTTTCACGCACAGCATCCAAACATAGGACCAGATGACGGCCCCTACAATCGTTCCTATGATGACATCGCCGACAAATCATGGTACAGATCGCTGGCCCAAGAGGAATTCAAGCACTTCATCCGCCGCTCGGCGATCCTGCCGGAGGGGATGACGGTCAAGGATTTGCGCCTCGACATCATTGCTTGCGAAGACCGCAAGATGACTTATACACAGACAACGCTGGAGCACCTTCTGGCGATCTGCAAGGGGGAGTCATCGTGACATCGGGCACCATCACCCAGGGCGACGCGCAGGAAGTCATGCCGCTGGCGTGAAAGAAGGAGAGGGAATACGATAGATAATAAGTTTCATATGGGGAATGGGTCTGATGGAAAGCATTATTGGCTAACGCCGAACGACCTGTTCGCACGACTCGACAGTGAGTTTCATTTCGATTTTGATCCTTGTCCGTTCCCGTTGCCAGAGGGATTTGACGGTCTAACGTGTGACTGGGGCAAATCAAATTACGTCAATCCGCCCTTTGGATCTATTATGCACCAGGGCAAACAGAAGGGGGCCACGGCTTGGGTGCGGAAGGCCATTGCCGAACACAGCAGGGGGAATCGTGTGGTTTTCGTCTACCCGATAGACAAATGGGTTCTGATGATGATTGCAGCCGGAGCACAAATCCGAAATCTCGGAGACGTAAAGTGGCTTGCTACCGAGGACGGATCCCAAGGCAACGGCACCGGACGGCATATTGCGTGCTTTGTCCTTGAACCGCTGGCGTGAAACGAGGAGAGGAGAGAGATATGAGCGAGATAGAATTGGAATTGCAGACTATCATCGTGAGAACCACCACCGGGAGATTGCCAGTTGAAGCCGTTGTGCTCAATGATGTGATTGCCATTCATCCAGAATTTCCTCTGGAATTTGATGAAAGCTGGACTGTGACACATATCCCGACCGGGCGACAGTTTCAGTCCTTTAACCACGATCACATCGCCCTGCTCGTGGCGGAGTGGTTAATCGGGTTGCCGGTAGACTGGCGTGCAGTTCAAGTCCGCCTGTCCGACAAGGGCAAATGGCAGGCAGTGGGTGTCCCACCTGAATTGCAAAAACGGATTTTCGAGGTAATGACAACGCTGTACGACTGCGGGAATCGCAGAATCGCCAAAGACCTGCTTGCGAAGAAGGGGAAAGTATGAACGAGGCGAGAGAGTACACACCGAGCTATGAAGAGCGCCATGCGCCGGAAGTCGTGCGACTGGCAGATCGCGCAAAGGTTGATCTGGAAATCAGCGTTCACGACTGCCGACCGGTGATCGCATGGATGCTGCATGAGAGTGGCGCGCCGGAGATGAAAGCGGCGCTGGAGGCGGTCGTAATTGCTATCGGGACCAACCCCGATTGGGCCGACGCAATCATTCGTGATAAAGCCGAGGCCGCGCTCGCCAAGGCGAGGGGAGAAGGATGATGGGCAACGAACCAAGGTGGGAAATGAGCGTAATTATATGTGTCCGAGAATCAACATCGACCGCGCAATTCTGTCGTGGGGAAGTGATTGTCAAACTCGACAATCTCATGTGGCCCGACGGTACTTTTCTTGTGTGTGAAGCAGCAAGAATGGCATTTCTTGCTGCGGTCCAAGAGAAAAACATTCGAGAGCGTCCAGATCTCCCCGAATCTCCGGCGAGGACTGGTGAGCTTGTTCCGCTCAGGAAAGGTGCCGAAGCCGCGCTGGCCAAAGCGAGGGGAGAAGAATGAAACCTAACGAGAAGCAACGTTCGATCATTCTGGATTGTATCACCGCCAAATACGGATTCCGATTTGTCACCAGATGGCGACCTTGGCAGGCCGCTGGAGGGGCACCGCATTGCCCAGCACCACGAGCCAACCGATACCGCCTGAAGATCGGCCAGCGTGTGGTCATTAAGATCCCCATGCCGGGTTATGCTGGCCCCAATGCGCCGTCCATTCTCAACAGCCTGACGGTCGGCAGTACCGGCACGGTAGTCGAGCACTACTGGCCGGGGAAACATCTGTCGGGGATGCCGGGCCGCCCTGGGGCTGCCTACACTACGAACGGGTTTCGGGTGCAATTCGACGGGTTGAAACACAGCTACGACTTCAACGAGTGCGAGGCGGGGATGTTGGAG
>JAZDIW010000312.1:0-22536 GCA_043804575.1 bacterium | reverse complement strand
AAATAGGCCGCTCCACGACCGTTAAGTTCATAACTTATAATCACCTACATGGGCGTTGGGCTCTAATCGGTGGTTTGCAGGTATTTTGTGCACCTGTTAACCTTTGATATTTTTTGAATTAACGCCGGCTGGGTCAGTCAGCGTATCCAAATTATAACTTTGAAGTAAGACAGATTGTCATTTGACAGAATGAGAAGAAACGGTTGATTTCCTTAGGAGGTTCTCTATGTTTGCAAAACGGACGATTTTAGTAAGCCTTGTTGTAGCGGCATTCGCCATGATGCTGCCGAATCTGTCATTTGCTCAGACCTATTACGAAGAGTACAATGACATGGGCGATGCATGTGGCTATGCGTCGTTTCCAACCAATGGCTTCATCTGGGCGACGAAAATGCATCCCCCGTATGCGCGGTTCAAAATTGACTCGGTGAAGTTTGCCGTCTATCGCTATACGGGCGCGACAGCGACATTCACATTCAAGATTCGGCTCTATGAAGACACGCTGATGACGGTGACTTCAACCGGCTGCCCCGGTGGCGCGGTGCAGTGTCCCGGACCGGGCTTGCAGAGGTGGGCTTCGACGAACATGGTAACGCCCGGCATGGTGGTGGGCAATTGGTATTGGTTCACTTTCAATGTGCCGGACTGCACATTCTATCGGGATTTCATCATCGGCGTGGAGATCGCGCAGACAACCGTCGAGCCGTCCTTGATGATGGACTGCACGGTCGGAGGACCTCCGTGTTGCTACAACTATTACAAGTACGGAACCACTTGGTATGAGCACTGGGACCTCTGGGCAGGGCCGCAGAACATCGGCTACAATATGATTCGGTGCAAAGGAACGGGATACGACCCGCTGCCGGGCGAGCTTACGCTTTCCACCCATAGCCTCTGGTTTGGCCATGTGGACATAAGCTACGGCGGAGGAACGGAGTATGTCAACGACTCTCTGAGCTTCACGAATTCGGGGGGGAACAGCTTGACGATCTCTTCCGTCACGACGACGGCTCCTCTTAATTTCATCTTCAATGCAGCGGAAGTAACCGGTGCTCTTGCCGCCGGACAGACGAAGTGGCTGCATATTGACTTCACGACAACAACTCCCGAGCCCACGCTCACGGCAGGGAATTTGGTCGTAACTCATACCGGGGGCAACGGCCCTACAGACACATGTCGCACATCGGGGAAAGGATTCGGTGGTCACTGGATTGAGAATTTCATTCCCTATCCCGAGCCAATTCCCGGCCCCGCGACGAGCGGCGATTGGTGGGTGCGTCAGTATCAATGCACGACAGCAGCCAGCAATTCGAATTGGGGTATCTATATTGACTTCGGCTGGGCGAATCAGTCGGCATTGCACTATTGGACGGCGACGGGATGCTACGCCGAAGACCTGCTCTTCACATCGCCGATTGATATTCCTGGCAACTCCGTGAAAGTTCGTTGGGGCAACTACAACTACTACAACGAAGACTACTATTTCAGCGGTTTGTATTGGAGCAGTCCCAATGACACGCTCTTCCACTTCCATTCGGAGATCTCACCGACTACCGCGGGGGAATGGACGGAAGTTGGCCCCTACTACGTCGTCAGCGATTCGGACAGTGTGATGCTCGGCTTCCTCTACGCCGGGGAATACGCACACAACTGGGCGCTGGATGACATTCGTGTAGACAGTCTGCCTCCGAGCCCGCCGATTCTGACGCATGAGCATCATAGCGACGACGGTCCGGCCACCTGGATCAATCCCAATTGCGTCCACATCACAGTACAGGCTCTGGATCCCAACAACGACCTCTCCTATGTGAGACTGTGGTACAAGGACCTGGCGGGTGGAAACTGGACCTCTGTGGCGATGACCGCCGTGACGGGGTGCGAGTACATGAATCTCTATGAGGCGACGATTTGTGGTTTGGTGGCTTGCCATGCTTACGGCTACTACTTTGAGGCGAACGATGTGGCCAGCACGGGCCCGACCTATTTGCCTGTGGGCGCACCGGCGAGCTTCTTCAATATCGACATCATGGACAACACCACGCCTCAGCTCTTCTATGACAGTGGCACCACTTACTATGTCCAGTACTTCTTCGATTACGTGGGTGCCTTTGCTGTTCGCTTCACACCGGTTTCCTACCCATACGCACTGGGCGGTGCGATGGTGATGATCGGTACACCTTATCAGAGCTTCCCGGACGCTGACCATGAAGACGTCACCATGGTAGTCTACAATGCCGGTGGTGTGGGTGGTTTGCCGGGCAATGTTCTGTATGGCCCGGTGTCGGGTGGCACAAGCTGGAACGAGGGTGCAGGCGCTTGCGACGATACAACCTTTGCCAAGTGGGTCTATTTCAAGATCGAGCCTTGTGTGACGATCACGAGCGGCGACTTCTACATCTCCTTCCGCAATCGTGACAACAGCGTATCACCCGATATGGACGCCTTTGGATTCGATAATGATGGTCCGAGTACACCTTATCGCTCCTACTGCTTCTATCCAACCGGCGGTGGCGGCGGCTTCTGGGGTCTGGATACTCTGACGGATCCCAATGAAGATCCCGCGAGCGACTTCATGTGCCGTGCTCTCGAGTGCTCTTGCGTGCCGGTTCCACCGACCAATGTAACGGTCATTTACAATGCCGGCACCAGCAATGTGGAGCTGCGCTGGGTGGATCAGGCTCCGAACCTGTCCTACAAGATCTATCGTTCTACGACGGATCCGTTCAGCGGCTTCACACTTCTGGCAACGCGTGCTCCTGGCGTCCAGTTCTATGCGGATCCGTTGGCTGCGAATACGAAGGCCTTCTATCGGATTCAGGGTTCGTGCGATGCACCGGCTATGGCACCATATATTCCGCCATCTGAGCCCGTGACCATGGTAGGCCCGGTTCGCATTCCGGGTGCAGGTCGCACGGCGGCTCTTGCGGTCGGTCAGCAGTGGTCGGTTGTGGATCAGCTTGAAATCGGCGCGCTGCCCAAGACCATCAGCAAGTCTGAGTTGGCCAAACTCGCCAAAACAAGAGTCAGCCCGACGAAGAGACTGCTGGATCAGTTCGCGAAGTAAATCATGATCCTGACCTTCCGAGGTCAGTATCCATAGACAAAAAGGGCTCGGCCTTCATGGGTCGAGCCCTTTTCTCTTGTGGCAGCTCTGCACTCAGAGGATATCGCTACAATTCGGGAATGAAATTCTGCACGGTTTTCATTGTTAGGAATTCTCTCGGTTCAAACGGGGTCACATTCGCCGCCTTGTAGAGCTGTTCCTCGAGCCTCTTCATCTTTTCCGAGGGCCGCTTGCCGACGGGTTTTGCAGGAATCCCGACATTGATTGTCCACGGCTCGATGTCTTTGGTGACGACGGAATTCGACCCAATGACGGCCCCTTCTCCGATGGTCACGCCCGGATGGACAACGACATCGGATGCGAGGAAGACATGCTTTTCCAGATGCACGAAGGACCGCGAGACGGCCCGATATTCTCGCGGGATCGTGGGATTCGTCAGGCCTTCGCCATGGATCAGTTCCGAGCCCGTAATCACACGGACTCCCGCACTCAAGCCGACAAAATCCTCAAAGATACACAGGCCCCCGCCTGCGATGCTGGAGAAGTAGGAAATATGGATGAAGTTCCCGATGATGGTTTTGAGTCCTCCGTGCAGCCAGCAGAACTCACTGATGATTACATGGTCTTTCAAATGGATGTTTGACGGATTGACGAAGACGACATAAGGGTAGAGCGTGACATTCTTGCCCCTCTGTGCGAAATTGAGCTCCTCATACATGACACCTTTTCTCCTCGGCTGAATCTCTTCCTGCTCCTCTTAGGCGATGCCAAGCGCCTCCTTCTTGCGAAGCAGGCACCAACTTGGCAACTTGATCTTCGCTTCACCATCCGCAACGAGCTCACCGGCTGTATTCGTCACTTTCACGCGGATGCTCGCTCCGTCCTTGGGCAACAGTTCGGTGATGCACAGGTGGAATCGCAGCCTCTCGCCGATGAAGACCGGTTTGTGAAAGTTCATCAACTGGGACAAATAGACGGTTCCCGGACCCGGAAACTCCATGCCGAGGATTCGGGAAACAAGACCGAAGAGAATCCCACCATGAGCGATGGGCTTGCCGAATTTTGTCGTCGCCGCGAATGCGCTGTCCAGATGGAGTGGATTCTTATCCCCCAAGAGTTCGGCGTAGGCCTTGACCAAGGACTGGTCAATGACCGCCTCGGAAACATAGGACATGTTTTCTGAAAAGTCGCTCATCTCTCCTCCCAAAACGCGATGCTTGATTTTCTGCCGCCGGCGCGTCCCGATGCCGATTCAAAGGCAGGAAATTTTTTCCGGCAGTTCCGCTTTCGCTCGGCACCGAAGAGCCAACAAATAGAAGCGGCACTTCTTTGACAAGAATCCTTCAGAAAACGCTGCAAATTCCAGACCCTCCCGCACATCAGGATGGACTCCTGCTCCTTGCCACACGGAAGAAATCGCGAGGCAGTCCTCATGATTCAAGAAGGAACAGACAGTTGACTCGCCTGAAGGCCATGCTCTCTTCATAGCGTTTGTCATATCGAAACCTGAGCCACCTATTGAGCGACTGCGCAGTCTCGGCTCTTGGGATAGGAATTCTCCGCGCAAGAGAGAGTCATTCTCTGGCTCTCTCTTCTCCGTCTAAACAGCATTGAAAGGCGGAAAAATCCTCCAAACGCTTCATGGCACAACCTTTGCCGGATTTCATAGGGACTTGGGTTCTCAACGCAGCATTCTTGCAGTCTGAATCATCCTATTGTTCTTTTTCCACAATCATTTGTCATAGCCCTATGATCCCTGTCTATGAACCTGACCTCGGCCTCATGGAGGAAAGATACCTATTGGAGGCCTATCGCTCGGGCTGGATTTCCTCGAAGGGCGAATTTCTCTCGCGCTTTGAGGAAGGCTTTGCCCGGTGGGTGAAGGTGCGGCACGCCTTGGCGGCTTCCAGCGGGACGACCGCCCTGCATCTTGCGCTGTCGGCTCTCGCAGCAGGACCCGGCGATGAAGTGATTGTGCCGGCACTGACCTATGTCGCCACGGCCAACGCCGTCGCCTACAGCGGAGCGCGTCCGATCTTCGCCGATTCTTCTGCCGCATCCTGGACTCTCGACCCGAAAGATGTCGAGCAGCGCATTACCGAGCGCACGCGCGGCATTATTGCCGTGCATCTCTATGGTCGCCCGGCAGAAATGGATCGAATTCTCTCCATTGCCGAAGAGCACGGGCTATGGGTCATCGAGGATGCGGCGGAAGCTCCGGGCGCGCGGGTTTTCGGCCAACCCGTGGGAAGCGTCGGAACGATAGGATGCTTCAGCTTCTTCGGCAATAAGATTCTAACGACGGGCGAAGGGGGAATGGTAACAACCAACGATGAGCATCTGGCGCAGCTCATGTTTCGATATCGTGGTCAAGGCGTAAGTCCGACGGTCACCTATTGGCATGACCTCGTGGGGTATAACTACCGGCTGACGAATTTGGCGGCAGCGATTGGGCTGGCTCAGCTCGAACGGATAGACGAAATCCTGAGAAAGAAAGAGCAATTGGCCCTATGGTATAGGCAGCGATTGAGCGAAGTCGAAGGCATTCAACTCCCGCAACCTTTGGAGTGGGCCGAGGAAGTCTGCTGGATGTATTCGGTGCTCGTTCCCCGCCGCGACGAAGTGCGTGCGCAACTGGCCGAAGCGGGCATTGAGACACGCCCCTTCTTCTTTCCCGTCTATAAAATGCCCATCTATTATGAGCCGACTCTTCATCTTCCCGTTGCGGAGTCTTTGAGCCAAGCAGGCATCAACCTCCCCTCCTCGACACGACTGACCGAAGCAGAGGTTGATTACATCTGTTCGACGCTTGCTCAAATCTTGCGTAAAACAAAACCTCTGCGACTGACTAAGGCGGCCCGTCCCGCGCGGCAAGTTCGGACGGAAATCGGCCCGACTCTCGAAAGAACATCGTAGAGGAATTCATACAGAAGGAACGACTCTCATGGCGGAGACTCTGGGCAGCTTAGTTGATAAGTTGGCCATCTGCGATCTGAAAATATGGCATTGCCACGAGAAGCTCTTCGGCGAGCGGGCGGCACCGTCAGGCGGCGAGCTGCAGGATCTTGCCACCAAGAGTATTTCGCTGCAAACACAGCGCGAGCGGCTCATTGATGAAATCAATGACTGGGTCGCCGGCGCCGTTGCCGAACCTGATGCAAGCGTTCTGATGGATCCAAAAAACAAACTCTACGGGCGCTTTCGCAGAGACTAAACATGCTGCAATGTCTTCTCTCCGAATCCTTCCCCTCCCGATGGACGGATGCCTACCTTGAAGCATGGAAACGAGAAGCAAGCCCCTCCGCAGAGGAACTCGCCTTCTTTGATGAAGCTCAAGGGAAATCCGATTCGCTTCTCTTCGCTGCCTATGATGAACGGTTTCTGGGACATGCCGCTTGCCAGAGTCGAGACAACGAGAACGAGGCGCTGTGCCAGTTGCGCGTGCTGCCTGCTCTTCTTTCGCGCAGCATAGAGGAGCAACTCCTCTCGAGCGTTTTTGATCTTGCGGTTTCCAGAGGTTGGACGCCTATCTATTTCCTGCATTCTCCGGAAGCCATGCCCACAGCTAACTTCCTTCTGAGCTTGGGCGGAATTCCTACCGGCGATTCTGATGCAATTCTTCTGACCATACCGACGCGAGCTCGGCGGTTGGACACGATGGGCAGTTTCATTGACGCGCTGATTGTAACCAATATGCAAATGTGGCATGTGCAGGAGCAGATTTACGAACCGGAAACCATCGAAGCTCTGAGCAAAGCGGAAACCTTGCATCTTCTTCACCGAGGCACTTGGCTGAATCTGGAGCGGAATCGCTGCATGGACAGTCTCGACAAAGCTTTGGGTCGAATCCTCTTGCCCACATTGTCAGAGGAAGAAGCTCCCAAGGAACCTCTGTCAGCACTTGTTGAACGCTTGCGCATTCTCTTGCACGACTTTGTCCAAACGGCAGAACCGGAGGAACAGAGTGTCAACCGACCGTAGCGCGAGCCCCTGGCAGGCCATAGCCGAAGAGGGCCTGCGAGTCCTAAATGAACTTATCGCGACGGCCTCGCCGAGCGGCATCCTCGTGATGCAAAGCGCCGGTTTGGGAGACAGCCTGCATCTGACGGTCGTCATTCACCAGCTTCGCCGAGACTATCCGCATCGTTGGATTGGGTGGGCGACGAACAAGGCCTATTTGAATCTCCACAAACGAAATCCGCACGCGGACAGGGTCGTGGGACTGCCGAAACTCTCTGTCTGTCCGGGAGATCCGGCCAATCTGGCCGTATGGGGGGCGTGGATGAAATTCATCAGGGAGAGACGGCCCGATTTGCAGCTCGTCGCTCCTTCGTGGGTATTGGATGTGGATGCGCAAAGCGGCGGACGATTGCTCTTGAGCGGCAACGACTACGCGAGTATATGGTTCAAAGCGTCCGGTGTCGAAATCAGTTCCGATATTCGATGTCCTGTCGTGACGATTCCTGAGGCCCTGCGCAACTGGGCGAAGCGATGGGTCGAGGCGCATGGCCGACCCTTGGTTGGTCTTTCGCCCTTCTCGTTCTCCCAAAGTGTCCAATTCAGGCGCGAATCCATTACGCAGTTCATTCAGACGCTGACTTGTGCAGAGGCTCATGTCGTCTATTTCGGCGGGCCGGATGAACCCAATTTCGGAGCGATTGACGCACGCGGCCTGCCCTTCGACCGAACGGCGGCACTGATCCAAGAACTGGATGTCTTCGTGGGCTGCAGCTCGGGCAATCTTTCGCTGGCATTGACGCGACCCAACCTCCCTATCGTCGCGGTTGGCACGCCCTACAAGGCAGCCCCGTCGGCTTGTGACTACGCCAATCCCTGCATCGAAGTGGCGACCTACAAGGAAGCGGCAGCGGAAGTTCTCAGGCTTCTTCGCCGCTCAAATGAAATGACATGACACAAAGAACCATAAAAAAGATTTTCATCGGGCTGGGTGGCGGAGCCGAAGATATGCTTCACATGACTTTCGTCGCCCGTCAAATGCGAATGGAGATTCCCGAGGCGGAAATCACTTGGGCGATTGGTCGTCCCTATGCTCCTTTGCTGGACAACAATCCGGATGTTGAACATATTCTCGTTGTTGAGGAGAATTGGCGCGCCGAAGGATGGCAGCGAATCTGCGAGCTTGGCAATTCAGCAGGCTATGACCGCAAGATTTTTTTCCATGATCCGTCATTTGGCAAATCCACAGCGTTCAACGGCGCCAGTCGCCTGGACTGCATTCTGAAAGCGGCGGGCGTCGAGAGCTGGCTTCCTCGCCGACCTGTTTTGGCCGTACGCGAAGAAGATTTTCGAGTTGCGCGCGAATTCACCGAGGCAAATAGACTTCAAAGTCGGAATCAGCGCGTTCTCATGCTGGAAATCCAGCCGGACCTTCTCCCCGCCCCTTGGACATCGGAGGAATATGCTGAGTTTGTCGAGCTGCTCATCTCGCGATTGGAAATAAAGATCCTCCTCTGTCGAGGAGGAAGTCCTGAGCCGGGACACGTGATAGAACATGATGGACTTGTTGACGCACGAGCTCTCACAGTCCATCAAACGGCCGCCTTGCTTGCACAAACAGGCGATATGATTTTGGGCGCTCGCGGGGGATTGACATTGATGGCTGTTGCGGCGGGAAACACGGGGCCGAAGATGGATTTTGTGCATCCGCAGAGCTATCGTTCTCAAGAAGGTCTTGCGGCGTGTGGCTATGATTCCCGTGCGCGACTTATCGTTCCGAAATCTCCCGAACAGGCCTATGATGAAATTGTCGAGTGCATGGCGCAGAATGGGCGGCTCCCTCTTGGCCGCCTGCGCAAACATGAGAAGGTTCCCATGGACAATTTTGCCGAAAGCGACTACTACAATCCTGCGCGTGACCCCCTTATCACTGTCTTGCTCCTTGCGCGAGATGCCGAGAGCGAGCTTGAGGATTGCCTCAAGAATATCTTTTGCCAAAGCATATCGGGTGGTCTTGAAGTCATCGTTCTCGATTCCGGTTCAAATCAAGACGAAGAGAGCATCGTCCGACGCGTGAAAGAAACCCATCGTCGTCTTCGATACATCCGCTCGGCTCGCGAATGCCGATACGCCACATGGAACCGAGGCATCAAGCCGGCTCGCGGCCGCTATCTCTTCCTGATGAATCCTCATGGCCGCCTTCGACCGGGCGCGCTGGCACGCCTTGCGCAATACTTGGATGGTCACCCGGATGTGGGAATGGTCTGGGGAGATGATGAATCGGCACGAGACCCCAAGGCCGCCCTTCTCGGAAAAGAAGAGACACGCCTAATCAGTCGCCAACCGGGGAATGGTCCAAAACTAATTGAACCGAGCCAAATGAGTCCTCACCTGCTCTGGAGAAGCGTGCTGCATCAAAGCATGGGCATGTTCAATCCGGCTTTTGAGGAGGCGGGGGATTATGAATTCATGCTCCGCGTCGCCCGACGATGCCCGGTTCACTATGTGCCGGGTGTTGTCGGAATCATCCAAGAAACCTGCGAAGGATCTGTCGGCCGCGGGAAGACTTTCGAGTCTGAGTCGCAGCAGGTCAGCCGCCTGTACCAAGCCATTATGGAAACAGGAAATCAAGAGAAGAGGAGGCAGCCGCCGAAGCCCCTGCCTGTCGTTTCGATTATCCTTCCGACTTGGGGCAGGAAGAATCTTCTAAAGAGAGCCTTGGTCAGCGTGGAGCATCAGACTTGGCCGCATTACGAAGTCATCGTTGTGAATTGCTCCGATGCTCCATTGGAAGAAGAGATCAGCGAAATAGATCTTGGCGAGAAGCTGCGCTACATCTGGCTGCGCTCGAATTTGAATGGGGCGGTCGCGTGGAACGCGGGACTTGCCTTGGCTTCCGGTCGATGGATAGCCTTTCTTGACGAGGGAGGAGCCTATTATCCAAATCATCTCGAGAGTCTCCTCGAGGCAGCCAGAGAGAGTCGCCAGCCCATCATCTATGCGGGCACGATGCGAATGGAGGGCTTCTACGAAGGCGACGATTTCCTTGTGACGAAATCGGAGCAGGAATCCGCACTTCCATTCAGCCCGGAGCGTCTCTATGCGCAGAATCCGCTGCATCTGCAGGCCATGCTCATCGAACGAAGTTGCTTTACGCAGGTGGGTTATTTTGAGGCAGCGGCGGATCCTCTGTCGGATTGGGAACTTCTCATTCGAATGGCCCGGAGATTCCCGTTTCATTGCATGGGCGAAATAACGAGTGAATTGCCGTGCACTTCTCCTCAGGCCGAGGAGCTTCTGGCCTGTGAAATGATTTACCGGCGATATGACGAACGCGTGGAAAGCCAGCCGGACATTGCGCGGGCACGGCAGAAGGCGATTGAGGAGCTCACGCGCAGGATTCTCTCTTCTCATGATCAAAGACAGAAAGCCGACAACGCATCTCAAGAGCCTCCGAATGTCACTGCGTGCCGTTGCCCAAGCAAGGCCGCTGAAAAACTCACCCCCTTTCGTCCCCCTGCTGAATCAGGGGGAGACTCGCGCCCTTCCCCACTTCCATAGGAGAAGTCGGAAGGGATGCCTTCTCCCCGAACCAAGTTCCCTCCGTGAAGGCAGGTGAATACCGAAGATTCAGACTCCACAGACAGAGAAAAAAGAAACCCGGCCTCGTCATCCGACCGGGTTTCTTGTTTCAACATATCGGGAATCTACGGACTCTCCACCTCGGCTTCTTGCGTCTCTTCTACGGACGAAAGAGTATTTCGCCTCTGGCGCAGTCTTTCCAAAGCAACCACGGCCAATCCAACAGAAGCGGCAGCCAGAGAGAAGGAAGGCAGGGCTCGCACCGGCTGCTCGGGAAGCACACCCAACTCCTTCGGCAAGACGGGATTCGGAGGCACATCGGGATAATTCTCAAGCTTCTCGGGCAGCAAGAGCATGGAATGCAGGCCCTTCAGTTGCGTCTTGCCATAGAGAACCGGACTGAATCCTCGTGCCTTCAGTTCTTTGGTGCGCTGAGCGGCGATGGCGAGCATTTCATCCATCGTTCCGTACTTGATGGACCTTGTCGGGCAGGTTGTGGCGCAGGCGGGAATGAGCCCGTTTGCCACACGATCAAAGCAACCCGTGCATTTGCGCGACTTTTCGAGCTTCGGATCCACATGAGGGACACCGTAAGGGCAATAATCGGCGCAAGCTCCGCATCCGATGCAGAGATCCGCATTGACAAACACGGTGCCGAAGCGCGGATGCCGCGTCATGGCCTTCACCGGCTCGACGGGGCACGCCTTGATGCAGGCCGCGTCCGTGCAATGAGAGCAGTGGAAGCGTCGGAAAAGCCACTCGACCTTATCGCCCTTCATGATTTCATAGAATTTGATAATCGTCCAAGTGTTGGGAGATAGGTCGGATGGATTCTGATACCCGCCGGCCTTGGCAAAAAACTTTGTCTTTTCGCCGGGCAGGTAGTTCCATTGCTTGCAGGCCACCTGACAACTACGGCAGGCGATGCAAAGACTCCCATCATAGAGGAAAGCATTGTCGGCCATCTTATGCCTCCTTCTCGATATCGCAAAGGAACGCCTTATATTCCGGAATCGAGGTATTGGCGTCTCCCACATGCGGGGTTAAAATATTCGCACTCTCTCCAATGGCAATCCCGGAGTATCCCCAGTGCCACGGAAGCCCGATTTCGTGCACCACACGGCCGTTTACTCTAAACGGTTTGAAGCGATGCGTGACTACTGCATAGACCGAGATGCCTCCGCGAGCTGTGCTCACGCGCACCTTGTCGCCGTTCTGAATGCCCTTCTCTTTGGCCAGTTCGTGCGAAATCTCGACAAACATGTCCGGCATCAGCTCGGAGACCCATGTGAGATTGCGTGTCATTTGGCCTGCCTGCCAATGCTCCACGACTCGGTAGGTCGTACCGACGATTGGGAACTTGTCCGGCGTTCCCATTTCGCAGTATTCCCCTGTCCAGATCTTCGCGGCAGGATTTGTCTCCTGAGCATAGAGCGCGTTTTTCACGGGGCTCTCGATTGGCTCGTAATGCGTGGGGAAGGGCCCATCGGCGAGGTCGGTCGCGAACAGTCGAGCATGGCCATGGGGAATCATAATAAACGGATATTTGGCTTCGGGCGGCCACCCCCCATCCGGCACATCCCCGATCCATTTCTTCTGTTCGGCGTCCCAGCGAACCACAGGCCGATTGGGATTCCACGGTTTCCCCGTGGGATCACACGATGCTCGGTTGTAAATGATGCGGCGATTGACCGGCCAGCACCAAGCCCATTGAGGATAGAGACCGAGCTTGTTGGGAGCATCCTCGCGAATCCTGCGAGCCGCCATATTGCCTTTTTCCGTGTAACTGCCGCAATAAAGCCAGTTGCCGCTGCAAGTCTTCCCGTCATCCCGCAGCATCGCAAAGGAGCCGATCTGCTCGTTCTCCTTGATGACCGTGTCTTGATTCGTGAAACTCTCCATCGCATAGCCGTTGATTTCCTTGGCGATGAGATGAACATCGGGTTCCTCTTGGTCTCCGTAGTTCCACATAAGATTGACAATCGGATCGGGAAAAACTCCGCCCTTTTTGTAGTCCTCTCGGAGTGTCTTGAAGATCTTGTCCACAATCCAGTGGTCGGAGTGAGCAACGCCGACGGGTTCGACCGCTTTGTATCGCCATTGCATCCAGCGTCCCGAGTTCGTGATCGAGCCTTCCTTTTCGATCGACGAAGCGGCGGGCAAGGCAAAGACTTCCGTCTGAATTTTCTTTGGATCCACGCCCGGCGCTTTCCAGAACTCCATGGTTTCCGTCACCCAGAGATCCGCGGCAGCCATCCAAACGAGCTTTTCCAGGGCTTTGCGTTCCTTGCGGGCATTCGGGCCGCCCACCGCCGGATTCATTCCCATTACCATCATGCCCTTGATTTTGCCTTCATACATGGCTTCAAAGAGCGCAATCCACGAGTAGTTCTTTGCCTCGTCAATTTTGGGCAAGAATTGGTAATCGAACTCATTGTCCTTCGTGGCATGAGGGCCCCAATAGGCCTTGAGCAGGCTCACGATATACTTCGGCGTATTCTGCCACCAATTCGCGCTCTTGTCGCCGCCGATGGTCTTGGGGGTCCACTGCTCATTGTAGGCGGCGAGCGTCGTGTTGTTCGCACGCGGCGTTTTGAGATACCCGCCGATAATGTGGAAGAGCAACGCATGATCCGTCGAACCCTGCACATTCGACTCGCCGCGCAGGGCATTGATTCCACCACCGGCCATACCCACATTGCCCAAGAGTAGCTGAAGCACACAATAGCTGAATGTGTTTTGACTGCCATAGGTGTGCTGCGTGGTGCCCATGGCATACATAATCGTCCCGGCCTTGTTGGCGACTCCCGTGGCGCAATAGGTCCGGGCAACTTCCAGGAATTTCTCCTTGGGCATGCCCGTGATCTCGCTCACCTTCTCGGGCGTGTAGGCCGCGAAATGCTTTTTCATGAGCTGCAAGACGCAGTTGGGATTCTGCATCGTTGGGTCCGTCTTCACATTTCCTTGGTCGTCCATTTGATAGGCCCACGCACCGCCCTTTTTGTCATAGGCGCGCTTCGTGGCGTCGAATCCGGTGAAGAGACCATCTTGGAAGCCGAACTTCGTGTCCACGAGGAAGGAGGCATCCGTGTATTCGCGTAGATACGCTTCCTGATAGAGCTTGTTCTCGATTAAGTAGCGAATCATACCGCCGATGAAAGCGATGTCCGTTCCGGAGCGCAGGGGTGCGTAGATGTGAGCTTTGGAGGATGTGCGTGTGAAGCGGGGGTCAATGTGAATCAGCTTGGCTCCCTTCTCCACCGCTCTCATCACCCATTTGAAGGACAGAGGATGATTCTCGGCGGCGTTGGAGCCGATAATCATCACGCAATCCGAATTGCCGATGTCAATCCAATGATTGGTCATCGCGCCTCGACCGAAGGAAGCCGCCAGACCGGCGACTGTGGCCGAGTGTCATATCCGCGCCTGATGTTCGATGTAGACCATGCCAAGAGCGCGGGCAAACTTGGCGTAGAGGTAGCACTCCTCGTTATCCAGTGCCGCCCCGCCCAGTGCGGCGATGGCGTCCACCCTATTGACGACGCGCCCTTTGTCGTCTTTCTGTGTGAAGTTCGCGTCGCGTGTCTCCTTCATGCGCCGTGCAATTCGCTGAATGGCCCATTCCCAGGAGACCTCTTGCCATTCCGTGCCTGCCGGCGCCCGGTAGAGCACTTTCGAAAGCCGCCGGTCGCTCGTGGCTACCTGATAGAGCGACTGGCCTTTGCAGCAGAGCGCTCCTTCGTTGGTGGGGTGGTCGGGATCCCCCTCGACATTAATGACATTGCGGTTGACCGTGGACACAATCAATCCACAGCCCACGCCGCAATAAGGACAAATGGTGGTGCTTTCCACCGAATAGCGCGTTTTGAGAGCTTCTGCAAAGGCGACCGACGGGCCGAGGTCCAGTCCCAATTTGACGAAGACCCCTCCCGCCGCGGCGGCGCCGGTTGTCAGCAGAAACTCTCGCCGTGTGAGTTTCATACTTGCCTCACTCCATCTTGTGAAAACGGCTTACATTTATAACAAACGATTTCTTTCTTTTTCAACCCATGCCGCCCTATCGGTATTCTTCCAGCCGGGCCACGAAGTCCAGAGGAAACGCCGCCACATCCTCCAGCACCATGTCGGCAAAGACTCCCTCGGGCAAGTGGCGTTCGTCAATCGTTCGAAGATAGCCTTTGCACGCCTTGCAGACCGTGATGCGATAGGTATCCTGCCCTTCGATTTCGAGGAATCCGAGCTTCTCCGTGTCGTCATTTCCGCAGAAAGGACACGGAAGGCGGGCAAACGGCCATTCCACATTGCACAGGTCGCACCAGAGATGGCGACGGCCCGTCTCTTTCTCCAGGCGCGCCATTCGAGGGAATCCTCCGCAACAAGGGCATTCTCCGCGATGCCATGCCGATAGGTGTTGTTGTGACAACGCGCGACCGGAACGATGGAAGAACGGCTTGGCAAGTTCCCTGCCGACCCACCTGAGGAGCTCTTCATCCTGCCCCGATTCTTGGGCAAGATTCGTCAGCAGCAGCGCATTGCTCTCAGAGGCGGCGCGCAGCCAATCCTCCAAGAGTCCGTTCGCCTGCGCTGCGCCCTCCGCCCAGTCGCGAAACGATGCGGGAAGTTTGCTTTGAGCCGCGAGAACATCGAGCAGATGTCGAAAACTCTGATGCAGGAACTTCGACGGAGGAATCAGGGAGACTTGCGAAGCGAGGCATTTGCCGCGGCCCAGAGCCTGTTCGTCCACCCGTGGCGCAGCGAATTGGCCCGAGAGATCCTCCCGCTCCATCTCCTCGCCGCGGAATCGAAAGAGCGCCTCCTGTAAATCCACGAAATCCGCCGCCGCTCCTTCTCGCTCCCTCAAAGAGTGGAAAAAACTGCGGGCTTTGTCTCGATCTTGTTCCATCAGCCTTTCGTGCGGGATTCTCGCATTTACGATAAAACCGCTTCCGTGGCGACCGCAATCCTCTGCGGATGGGCATAGATGTTCATCTTGTCGCCGCGCAGGAAACCGACGAGGGTAATCCCCGCCGATGCCGCGCAGTCAATGGCGCGGGAAGTCGGCGCGGCTCGAGACGCGAGGACCGCCACTTTGGCCCGCGCCGCTCTCTGAACAAAATCCGATGAAATCCGGCCTGTGGTCAACACGACATGGGAGTCGCGACGAAGTCGGCCCGAGACCAGCAGATGTCCGACAACCTTATCCATCGCATTATGGCGCCCGATGTCCTGCGCCTCAAAAGCAAGATGCTCGCCTTCCAGCAAGGCGCAGCGGTGCAGACATCCCGTTGTGTCTTGTCGCCGTGACTCCTGCATGAAGGCTCTCATCTTCGTCGCCAGAAGTTCGGTATTGATAAGCGGCTCTTCTTCCATTTCCAGGCGAGGCAGTGAGATTCTGTCGAGCGAACTTGCGAAGGTAATCGCACGTCCGCAAGCCGAGGTCAGGGTTTGTATCCGGGCTTGGGCAAGACTGGTCAGAGGCAACTGGCCTTCGTCTATCGTAACCGCAGCCCGACTCATCGTCTCGTTAAAGACAACATCGGCAAGCTGTACCCCATCCTCGAGGATCCCTTCACCGAAGAGAAATCCCACGACCAATTCGCGAAGTTGACAGGGCGAACACTGGATGCCGACAAGTTCAGCGCCGTTCAGCGAAATCGTCAGGGCATGTTCGATCGCCACTTCGTCCGGAATCGTTTCCGAAGATTCCAGCTTCGAATAGGCCCGAAGAACGGAGTATGTGCGTGCCACATCCATTATTCGCAATCGTCCTGTTTCGCGACTCGTTCTTATAGGCCGGAGGCGTGCAGGATGGCAACGCTCCAAATCAGCACGGCCGCCGGAACGGCCAGGCGCCAGCGCAAGGCGCGCTCCGCCCCCAGAAGATATTTCCCAACGCGCCAGCCTATCGCACCCGAGAAGGTGCTTCCGACTGTGGCCAGGAGCGCACCCCAGCCGAGGTAGGGCAGCACGCGACTCCAGCCTGCTTCCGCCCAGAAGGGCACGCGAATCACGAAGGTCGACAGCATGGCGAAAGCAATGAAAGCGGGATAGACTGTCAGAAGCCCTAAAAGATAGGGGCGAACCTTGCTCTCAAAGCCCCATTGCTTGCTCGTCAAAAAGGCCATGAGCTCAAAAGATGCGGCAAGGCTGAGCACGCCGGTCATTTGGCAGGCAAAGAAAGCCACGCTGGCGAATTTATACAGGCATGCGACAAGTGCCATGGCCAGACTGCTGCCGGGCGAATCCAGCACTCTTCGACCGGCGGCAAGGCAGAGAAGCGCCACGATGGCGAGCACTATCGAGGCATGTGGCCAATTCAGAAGATGCCAAATATCCCAGAGCAAGACCTCCAGCATCCCCCAAATCGAACCGACCAAAAACACAAAAAGAACTTTGCGTCCGGTTGACATTACCGACTCCTGCTATGTTACTCTATTGTTGGATTTTGCGACAGGCGACAAAGAGAGTTAGATGTCGTATTGTGAGTGCTTGTGAAATTTGGTGCATTTAATATACGAAAATTCAATGACTTTGTCAAGAAAGAAATTGGATTTTGAGAAATCCAACACTACAGCAACATCGGATGTAGTCAGCTATATTTTATAGATTTACAACAAGGCATCCCGCCATAGACAAGAGACAAAAGGAGTCCCTTGGTCTCGTGGTCGGATTTTTTTTCAGCTACTCCACCACGCATAAATCCGAGCCGCAATGGAATCCATATCATCCGGCGCCAAAGTGAGCACATTAGGCAACCTCGCGACATGACTTACGAAGATGAGCGGCGCTTCCTGATGCTCACTCAGCGGCGGTTCTGGCAAGTCTTCATACCAAACCTCGATTTTTGCTGCCTTAGATGATTTGTATCCCTCGACCAAGAGCAAGTCAACATCGGGAAACATCGCCGCCAATATGGTGTCCCACTCTTCAATCGAGGTCGGCTCGGACAGGTAGATTGCTCCTCCTTTGTCTCCGGCCAACACGATCAAATCAGCGCCTGTCTTGGCAAACTGCGCCGTGTCGCTCTTTCCTTCAAAGTCACGAGCATTGGGAACATGCTTCAGAATGCCCACGCGCAAGCCCCGGCTTTTCAGCGCCGGAGCCATCTTCAGTAATAGAGTTGTCTTCCCGGAGTTGTGGTGGCCGATGATGTGCAACCTCTTCAGCACGATGGCCTCTGGCGCTCGTACGGACTATCGTCAGGCCGGTTCAAATTGAAGAACGGAGCCGGGATGCCTGGTTTCTCAACGAATTCGACCGCAAGACCACCCATCTCTTGAATTCCATCATGAAGACTCCATTTCATTGCATGAAAGCGATCCCACCAGAAGGGCAAAGTCGTCTTCGCATAGATGGCGCAGAGGGGTTCGATGCCCTTCATAGATTGCGAAAAGACAACCGATTCATCTGCCCGAATGTCGGCGATTTTCATCAGCCAATCCGCCGTAAGATAGGGCATATCGCAAGCCAAGATAAAACAGTGCGCTTGCGCACAGTCTTCCAGTGCCGTCAGAAGTCCGGCAAGCGGCCCCACGCGCTTGACGATGTCCAAGAGTACAGGCACGCCGACGAATTCGAATTTCTCCCGCTGGCGGGCAACGATTTTCACATCGCGTGCGACCTTCTGAGCAGTTCTGACCGTGCGGACTATGAGGGGCGTCCCCTCCCACTCGAGCAGCGTCTTGTCCTGCCCGAAGCGTCGGCTTTGTCCACCGGCCAGGACATAGGCGGGCAGCCGCCTCTCCCCTGCCCTATTCGCCGCGTTTTTCGGCAATGGTGAAAACGGCGTTTTGGGCAGGTTCGTCAAGCTTCAGCGAATCGAGGATTCCCCCAAGAATGTTTGTCACGATTCTCTTGACGAAATCGTTCATTTTAATCTCGGTTCCATTCACGACGAGCACGAGCTCTTTGTTCTTCATTTCTGTCATGGCAGCTCTTTCCTCCGTATTCTTGCCACTTCTGCAGCTTTTCACTTCCACTCCTTGAGTTGATTGTCTATGAATCATCCAAGCAAATTGTCCAGCGCCATCATAACAATAAATCCTACGATGACGCCGAAGGTGGCCACGCGCGAAAATCCTCTGGTATGCGTCTCGGGTATGATCTCATCGCTGATGACAAAGAGCATCGCTCCCGCCGCGAAGGCAAGTCCAATAGGAAGGACAGGTTTGAAAAGCGTGACGGCCCCGACTCCGAGAAGACCGCCCACCGGCTCCACAAGTCCGGTCAGCGTAGCAATGCCAATTGCCTTGCTTCGACTGTATCCTTCGCCAATCAGCGGAAAGGCCACGGCCAAGCCTTCGGGCATGTTCTGCAAGCCAATGCCGATGGCCAGACTCGTGGCCGCGGAAAGATTCCCCGAACCGAAACCGACGCCGACCGCAAGCCCTTCGGGGAAATTATGAATCGTGATGGCAATAATAAAAAGCCAAATCTTGCGCAGTCGGCTTGCCGGGCCCTCATGACCTGTCATGAAATGCTCGTGAGGAAGGATCTTGTCCGCCCGGTCCAGAAAGAACGCGCCGAGAATCATCCCGAACACAACGAACGCCACGCCCCAGCCGGGCCGGATTTGATTGCCGATCTCAATGCCCGGAATGATCAGCGAAAAGGATGTCGCCGCGAGCATGACTCCAGCCGCGCCGCCGAGCAAGATATCCATGGTTCGGATCGAGACACGGCGAAAAAGAAAGGCAGGCAGAGCGCCGATGCCTGTCGCCAATCCAGCGGCCAAACTCGCAAGGACTCCGAGTGCAATGACATTCATGTAGCTTTCACCTGGCTTTTTCGGGCACTCCCTTGCCGATCCATTTGCGGGCTCCCACAAGTGCTATGGGGCTTATGCAGGCAATAATGGCATAAATGAGCCATAGGGTTCCCGTGTCCAAAGGCCCGCCTTCGGGACAAAATCTCTCCAGCATGAAACCGGAGTAGAAACCCGTCGTGAATTTCGCCATAAACCAAGGCACACCCGCGATGCCCATGTAAGCGCCGACTTTTCCGGGGGGAGCGACATCGGCGACATATTCCAAGAAGCGGGACGACCAAACCGCTTCGCCCAGCGAGAAGAGAACCACATAAGTTATCAGCGTGCTGAGATGCGGCCCGGGAACGAGGATGAAGGTAACGGCAGCCGAAAGCGTCGTGCCGATTATCATCATCGTCAAAACCTTGGCCTTTCGTGTAAACGCGGCGATGAGGGGGACAAAGATGACGATGATAAAAGGATTCAGCCCCTGGAACCACTCATATCTGGCTCCAACCGCCGCGGGAAACGCGCGCATCACATAATGCGGCAGCGTCAGCCATTGATGAGCGAAGAGCGTGCGCACGGGAAGCAGGGCGAAAATGAAAAAGAGAAAACGCGGATTCAGGAAAGGCAACTCCTGCAATCTTTGCTTGATGGAGAGCTTTGGGCCTTCTATCTTTGCTGCATCGGTCATGACCCTGTCGTTTTGCTCGACGCGCCGCGTGAAAAACGCTACCTGCGAAATCAGCATGAGTCCCGTGATATAGATACACATCCAGAAGACGCCGTCAATCCCGAATCTGCCGCGGACGAAAGGCGAAACGAAATTTTCGGCCACGATGCCCAGATTCATAATGGAATAGAGCAGGCTGTAGCCGATGGTGGCCGTGCGCGGATCGGTATACTCTTTGACACCTGCATAGAGCGCGGGCTGAATGATGCCCTCGCCAATGGCCATGATAATCAGTCCCACCCATGACGCAACCTTCGGCGAAAGACCAAAGAATCCGACAGGCGACAGCACGAGAATCACGCGTCCAAGCCCGATGATGAGGAGTGTCAGCGTCAGAGTTCGCCTCACGCCGAGCTTATCGGAAATGAATCCGCCACCGAGCATGAAGAGCGTCACAAGCCCCGTGAAGACCGAAACGCTGATGCCGGTCATTTGATCAGAAAACCCGACATCGCGGTCAAGAAAGAGCGTCAGCAGCGTCAGGATGCCAAAGTAGGCGATGCCATCCCCAAAGTTGACGACATTCACCAGCCAAAAGCCCTTCGATGCCTTTATCAAAATGCGAAAGGTTTCGCGCAGGCTGAGCGGCTTCTCTTCAGCCGCCCCAGTTGACTGAGTCTCTTCACTCATTTGCTACCAAATCCATATAGTCTAACCATTCGGTTCACTTTGGGCTCGTATTTGCCCGCTAAAATAGCAGATTGGAAGGAGAAATGCAAGAGAAGGCGGAGCTTTTCGCGGCGCGGCGTTCCCTCACCCCGCGCATGAATGCAATTATCTCTTGAACCGGCGGCGAATCGCAAAGAGGAACAAGGCGACCAGCGTGGCTGTAAGTACGATCTGAAAACTTGCAATTGCATCGAGCCAAATACTGTGCTTAAAAGCTTCGGCCATACCTGCTCGATTTAGCGTTGCCACAGCAAGTGAGAGCCTCATCGCCTGGCCAAAACAAAGAGTGTCTATTGATTTGTAATACAGTAAACCGAAACCGACAATAGAGCCAAAAAGCCAGGCGACTGCTCGCCAATAGCTTGTGCCATAATTCGAAAAGTAGCAGTAGAATGACAAAAAAGTAAAGTAATACCTAAAACACGCAATAATCCTGCGCCATCCCAATAGCTTGCCGCTATCCCACCATTTTTTGCGCCAACCTTTGGTGGGAACAAATGCCATGCGGCGCACGACCATATTGCCCTGGTCAAAAGCGTGCACATGGGGATAGTCAAGCCGTTCCCTGTAATTTCGGGCAAGCTGGTTGTAGGTGATAGCGATGAGTCGCCAGTCGGGATTCTTGTCTTTTTCTGCCTTTTGTTCCTCGGTGAGTTCGGTATCGAAACGGGCGAGATATTCGTCTCCCACGATATTGCGACCTCTCACCACCGCCCATTTGCAGTCAATGAACTCGATCTTCGTGCAATCGGTGAGAAGAAAGCGTGTGCGGCTGAGATTACATTTCTCGAAAATGACACGGCAACCCTCGCGCAAATCATTATTGCTGAAATCAATTGTCCCCCCTCTCTCATACTTGATATCTTTGAAATGGATTGTCCCAGGGGATAGAGGTGGCGCAAAGGGTTCGTTTGGTGGCCGGCGAGAACTCCCCGGCCAGATAAAGCGCACATTGCCAGCAAACACGGCATCAAAAAACGGTACGTTAACAGAGAAAACGCAACCATCAAACCATGCGGCGGCGTGAAAAATCGCGCCGGAAAACGTGGCGTGGCGCTGAAATGTAGCGCCCACGAACCATGCGACGCTCGAGAAGATCGCTCTCTGAAACCACGCAGCACCGTGAAAGGTTGCACCCTCAAACCACACGGCACCTTTGAACCTCGCCTCCGCAAACCACGTATTGTCCTGAAAGCTCGCAGCATCAAAGTGGGCGTCACTCTGAAAGGTGGCGCCCCCGAACACCGCGAAGCTCTGGAACGTGGCTTTTTCGAAACTCACACCCTGCGTGTATCGCCAACGGCCGAACCGGATAGGACGGCCGACGACCTTTTCGCTATCTGGAAAGACGAAGCCGCGAAAATCCCATATCTTCGGCTTCTCCCGTCGATATTGCCGTAATAGGCGGCCAAGGGCAATGCGGAACTCCTTGACTGTTTCCACAGTCTCCTTTTTAGCGTGGAAGATACATGTGCGCATGCGATCTGGAGGTTTGTGTTCACAGCCTTCGTAGGAACATTTGTTGCTCATGGGTGTTCTCCCCTTTTGTTTTCTTATTGCGGGCGGGTCACAGAACCGCCCCTACGCACTAATATTTCAGGCAAATCTGTTCCGGAGGGTGCGGGTCTGCGACCCGCCCGAGAATTGCGAGCGGTCAGGCGACCTGCCTCGGCGAGGCTTCTATATCGCGGGGGTTATTCTCCTTTTTCACCCCGCGTCACGCATTCTCTATTCCGGGCTAATGGGTTGATTCGCCGCGGCGGAAAATGGCGGCAAAAGAAG
>JAZDIW010000311.1:0-2869 GCA_043804575.1 bacterium | reverse complement strand
CGGACATTCGCGAAAAGACGATTGCGGTCTTGCTCGATGCTCTGAAAATCGGTGGATGGAAGGTGGAAGATTTGGACCGCATTCCTTTTACGCTGCTGATTCCGAATAATCCCGTCAGTCTCCTAACCCATATGCGCGCCGTCACCGCCGTCGCCCTGAAAGCCGGCGAAATCTTGAACAAATACTATGGCAGCCTTCTGCAAATCAATCGCGATATCTTGCTTGCCGGAGCGATTCTGCACGATGTCGGCAAACTTCTCGAGTTCGAAGCCGCGCCACAAGGGTTTCGCAAGAGCGCTCACGGAAAAATCCTGCGCCATCCCTTTTCCGGCAATGGCCTGGCCGCAAAACACGGCCTGCCTGCGGAAGTCCAGCACATCATTGCCACTCATGCGCACGAAGGTGACGACGGTTTTCGCACTCCCGCATCCGTCATCGTGCATCATGCCGACTTCATGAATTTTGATCCCTTGCGCGACACACTCAAATAGCATCGCACCAATTCCTAAATAACCTTCAGTCTATTCCCATGAAATTCCCTGCAGAACCTTTCAAAATCAAAGTTGTCGAACGCATCAAAACGACGACGCGCCAAACTCGCGAGCAGCTCCTTCGCAAGGGCGGATTCAATATGTTTGAGATCCCCGCCGAGTATATCTATGTGGATCTGTTGACCGACAGCGGTACCTCGGCCTTGTCGGACAATCAGTGGGCCGGTCTCATGGTCGGCGATGAGTCCTATGCCGGTTCAAGGAACTTCTACCACCTGGAAGAAACGGTTCGGGATCTGACGGGATACAAGTTCATGATTCCGACGCATCAAGGCCGCGTCGCGGAGAATCTGCTTTTCTCGATCCTCTGCTCTCCCGGGAAAATCGTCCCGAACAACACGCATTTCGATACGACACGCGCGAATGTCAAAGCCAATGGGGCTCGTGCGTTGGATTTGCCCGTCCCGGAAGCTCTGGATCCGGCTTTGGAGCGGCCGTTCAAAGGCAATATGAATATTGGTGCGCTCGAAGAGATCCTGCGAAAGGAGCGTGCGAATATCCCTCTTGTAACCTGCACGGTGACGAACAACAGCGCGGGCGGTCAACCCGTTTCGATGGAGAATATCCGCGCCATCTCGAAACTCTGCCGCAGCTACGAAGTGCCCTTCTTTCTCGACAGCGCGCGTTTCGCCGAAAATTGCTTCTTCATCCGCGAGCGCGAACCGGGCTACAAGAACAAGTCCGTCAAGGAAATCGCGCGAGAGATGTTTTCCTATACGGATGGCACCTGGATGTCCTGCAAGAAAGACGGCCTGTCGAATATCGGCGGGTTCATCGGTCTGAACGACGAAGAACTTGCCAATCGCCTGAAACAGAAGCTGATTCTTATTGAAGGATTTCCGCACTATGGGGGACTGGCGGGCCGCGATTTGGAAGCCGTCGCGCGCGGCCTTGTGGAGGGTCTCGATGAAGACTACTTGCACTATCGAACCGCGCAGGTCAGGTATCTGGCCGACAGCCTCCACCGCGGCGGCGTCCCCGTCGTGAAACCCGCCGGAGGACATGCCGTCTTTATTGACGCCCGCCGCTTTGCCTCTCACATTCCGCAATCGCAATTTCCTGCACAGGCCTTGGTCGTTGCCATGTATCGCGAAGCAGGTATTCGAGCTGTCGAAATTGGTTCTCTCATGTTCGCGGAGACGGATCCCGAAAGTGGTCAAATTCGCTATCCCGGACTGGAACTCGTGCGCTTGGCCATTCCGAGGCGTGTCTATACGACGATGCATATTCACTATGTCGCCGAGTCCGTTCTGAAGATTTTTCACCAGCGCAGCAAGATGCGAGGCCTGCGAATCGTCTATGAGGCTCCCATCTTGCGCCATTTCACAGCCCGTATGGAGGAAATTTAAGTGTTTCAACCGAGACTTGACGAAATTCCCCTCGCCGAGCGGGAAAGCATCCTGCGTGCCTTTTTCAAAGAAGGCCCCGACGGCTCCCTGCATAACTACCCGTCGCAAAACAAGAAGAAGCTCGTTGTCTTAGCCAACCTTGCCAAGATGTTTGAGTTTAACAAGACCTATTTGGAACTTGAACTGAATCTCAAGTTGAAATCACGCTTTGAGGATTTTGCAACCTTGCGCCGAGACCTCGTTGAATTTGGGTTTTTCGAGCGCACTCCGGATTGTCGAGAATATCGTCGCCGTGTCTGACCGGGTTCTCATCACAGGATGCTCCACAGGAATTGGAGCGGCGACCGCGTTGCTTCTGGCTCAGCGAGGCAAACAAGTTGTTGCCACAGCTCGCCGCATCGAAACTCTCGAACCGCTGGCGCAAGAGGCGCGAAGGCTGCGCGCGACGCTTCTGACGACTCCGCTCGATGTCACGGACGATGCCTCGCGACAAGCCGCTTTTCGATTTGCCGAAGAGCAGCTCGGTGGCGTGGACATTCTCATCAATAATGCAGGCTACGGTCAAATGGGGCCTGTCGAAGAGGTGCCTGTAGAGCTTGCGCGTGCGCAATTCGAGACGAATGTTTTCGGCCTTCATGCCATGTGCCAACTTGTTCTTCCGGGAATGCGTGCCCGAGGCTATGGGAAAATTGTCAACATTTCTTCCATTGTGGGAAAGATTTCGTTGCCATTGGGTGGAGTCTATTCTGCGAGTAAATTCGCTGTTGAAGGACTGACGGACGCGCTGCGAATCGAGGTCGCGCCTTTTGGCATTCGAGTGATTCTGATTCTGCCGGGCCCGATTCGAACCGAATTCCCGCGCACTGCCGCGCTTTCTGTCGAACCGATGCTTTCCAAGCTGCCGAATTCTCCCTATCGCTCTTTGGCAGAGCCCATGCTGTCTCGCTGGAGGTCGGGAAAGCCGCGAGC
>JAZDIW010000310.1:0-5921 GCA_043804575.1 bacterium | reverse complement strand
CTTGGTCCCTCGCAAGTCGGATGTCCTCCCAAACCAGGTGGATCTTCGGACGCGACTGACGCGGAATATCTATCTGAATATTCCCTTGGTGTCGGCGGCCATGGATACCGTGACCGAAGCGGCGCTGGCTATCGCGATCGCCCGCGAAGGAGGCATCGGGATTGTTCACAAGAACATGTCCCCGCGAAGGCAGGCCGAGGAGGTGGACCGAGTGAAGCGTTCCGAATCGGCGATTATTTCCAAGCCCTATACGCTTCCGCCCTCGGCCAGAATCTCGGACGCTCTCGACCTCATGAAGAAACACGGCATCAGTGGAATTCCCATTGTGGAAGACGAAAAACTGGTTGGGATTGTCACCCATCGTGACTTGCGATTTGAGCGCGACGAGACCCTTCGGATATCCGCTGTCATGACACCCCGAGAACGCCTGGTAACGGCACCGGTGGGAACGCCCTTGGAGGAAGCCGAATCCATTCTGCAGAAGCATCGGATCGAAAAGCTGCTTCTCGTGGATCAAAAAGACCGTCTAGGCGGACTGATTACGGTGAAGGATATTCAGAAGCGATTGCAGTTTCCAAAGGCATGCAAAGATGAGCTCGGGCGCCTTCGAGTGGGTGCGGCCGTCGGAGTCAAACCCGATACCCTGGAACGCTTGGCGGTGCTTGCGGAGGCGGGAGCGGATGTGATCGTTGTTGACTCTGCGCACGGTCACTCGGCGAATGTCATCCGCACGGTCGTGGAAATTCGAGCTCGATACCCTGCTATGGAGATTATCGCGGGCAATGTCGTCACAGCCGAGGCGGCTCTGGAACTTGCAGAGGCCGGAGCCGGTGCCATCAAGGTCGGTGTCGGACCCGGATCTATCTGCACCACGCGGGTCGTTGCCGGAGTCGGCATGCCTCAAATCTCGGCCATCCTCGAGTGCGTGGCCGCTCTTCGCCCGAAAGGCATCCCACTGATTGCAGATGGTGGAATTCGCTATTCCGGGGATATTGCCAAGGCGATTGCCGCAGGGGCGGATAGCGTGATGATTGGGAGTCTGTTCGCGGGGACGGAGGAAAGCCCCGGGGAAATGATTCTATATGAAGGGCGAAGCTACAAGAGCTTTCGGGGAATGGGATCTATCGGTGCGATGCGCGAGGGGGCCGCGGATCGCTATTTTCAGAACGAGGCAGAGGCCAAGCTCGTGCCCGAAGGCATCGAAGGCCGTGTGCCCTACAAGGGACGGCTCGCCGATACCGTCTTCCAGCTCATGGGAGGGCTTCGGTCCGCCATGGGGTATTGTGGAGTCACCACGATGCAGGAAATGCAAGAGAAGGCACAGTTGGTGAAAATCTCATCGGCAGGGCTCTTGGAAAGCCATCCTCACGATGTCGCTATCACGCGCGAAGCGCCAAACTATGAATTGCCCTCGAGCTTCTCGACGCAATAGACGGCACGATGGCCGCATAGAAAAAGAGCCGGTGCCTGACCATGGCAGGGGAAAACAAGCAACCAAGGTCACACCGGCTCGGCGGGGAAAGATATCTTAAATCGCTATGCCACGGACATGCCGTGCCAATTTGGATTTTTGATTCGCCGAAGTATTCGGATGCACCACGCCTTTTGCGGCGAGTTGATCCAGAACTTTCATCGCCGATTGCAGGGCCTCTTCCGCATCCGCCCGAGTCCTCGCGGAGAAGACTTTCTTCTCGGCGGTCCTCATCACGGATCGGTAGGCCCGATTGCGAAGCCGGCTTTCGGCGCTGGTTCGCATTCGTTTCTTACAGGATTTGTGTTGTGGCATCTTTGCCTTGTTCTAAAATGCAAAACAATGATGCACCTCGTGGGAGCCGAGCCTATAGCCGGCCGAGGCTCTTCCCGGCGCATTCCTATCCAAATAATATAACCAAAATTCATCCCATTGTCAAGCCCCTTGGAAATGCATCTCACTCAATCTGTACGCACATCCCTTCGTGAAGCGACCCGGATTTCTGTCTTGACCGGCGCCGGCGTCTCCGCCGAGAGCGGCGTGCCGACTTTTCGAGGCAAAGAGGGCCTCTGGAGCAAGTTCAGGCCAGAGGAACTCGCTAATTTCCAAGCCTTTATGGCCAATCCCGAACTCGTATGGGAGTGGTATCAATATCGGCGCGGAATCATAAGCCAGGTGGAGCCAAACCCGGGGCATCACGCACTGGCCCGCTGGGAGAAAGAAGCTGAGGTCTTCCACCTCATTACACAGAATGTGGATGGACTTCATCAGAGGGCAGGAAGCGGCAAGGCAATTGAGCTACACGGCAATATCCTGCGCAATCGTTGTCTTCGCTGTGGGAACGTCTCGCAGACCCAAGAGGTTCACTTTAAGGGGAAGGTGCCTCAATGCTCCTGCGGAGGAATGCTGCGCCCCGATGTCGTTTGGTTCGGCGAGATGCTGCCGGCGCAGGCGATCGAGGAGGCGTTTGCGGCGGCAGAAACGGCGGATCTTTTCCTCTCGGTGGGAACATCCGCGGTCGTTTACCCGGCGGCTTCCCTGCCCCAGATCGCGAAATCGAGTGGAGCGCTTCTCATCGAAGTCAATGTCGAACGCACGGTACTAACGCCGATTGCCGACCTTTTTCTTGAGGGTCCGTCCGGCGAAATCCTCCCGGAGCTTTTCGACCAATGGAGAGCGGCACGCGTCCCATGAAATCCAAAATTCCATCGCGGAAACGGTTCATGTCTGTCCTTGTCCGGACGGTCGCGCTTATCTGCCTGCTTGGAGGAGTGGCTGTTTTTGGACAGAGCTGTGCCTACTATAACACTTTTTACAATGCGAAGAAGCACTTTGAGGCCGGAGAGCGTGCCAATCGAAATCGGCCGACGGGTCAATCCCGAGATGTCCAGAATTACAGGAAATGCATCGAAACCGGTTCGAGACTGCTCGAGCTGTATCCGAAAAGCCGATGGGTGGACAACTGCCTTCTTCTAATGGGGAAGGCATATTATCGCTCCGGCGAATTTCCGCGAGCTCAGCGCAAATTCGAGGAGCTCTTGAGCAACTTCCCGAAAAGCAGACTCGTGCCGGAGGCCAGGCTCTGGTTGGCAGAGGCTCTGATAGAGATGAAGCGGCCGGCCGAGGCCCTAACCATTCTGCAACAACTGCGCGCTTCACCCGGGGCAAAAGCCTTCTGGGCGCGAGCCTCCTTGAGGATGGGTCGTATTCATTTTGACGCAAAGCGCTATGGGGATGCGGCGACCGCCTATCAGGACGCATCGGGACGATTTCGCGACCGCGCGGATCGTGCCGAGGCTCTCTTCATGTACGGTCGCAGTCTCTTTTTGCGAAACGATTTTGAAGCAGCCAAGGCGGTCTTTGAACGACTGCCCAAGCTGAAACCTTCCCGCGAGCTCATTTATATGGCGATGGTCGAATTGGGACGCTGCAAGGCGGAGCTGGGCGACACGCAAGGGGCCCTTGAGCTTCTCGAGCGTCTTAGAGAAGACATTCAGTTTCAGAATTATTCCTCGGGAATTGAGCTGACGCTGGCCAAGATTGCTTCCGAACAGGGAGATTCTGACGAGGCGACTCGCACCTACCAGGACTACCTGCAAACGAATCCAAGCGACACGGGAAAAGCGGAAGCTTTTTTTCGCCTGGGCGTCATCTACCGAGATGACTATTGTGATTTGCATCAGGCGGCCGCCTATTTCGACAGTGTACCGACGGCGCAAGCCTCGGGAGGACTCGCCGATTCGGCACGCGCGGAAGCTCAGAAATTGCATCGAGGACTCACCTACATTCGGAAATGGATGGATGCGGAAGTACAACTGCAATCCATGGATTCTCTCCTGAATCGGCCGACTTCAGATACCGGAAATCCGCGGCTGCCGCTGCAGACGGAGGCCGCCATGGATTCCATCGCGCAAGCCCGGAGCGACAGCGCGCGAGGAAGCCCGCTGCGAGACAGTACCACCGTCACAGATACTTCGCCGGACACCTTGCCTGCACCTCCGCCTGTCACCGAATCAAGGCCGACTCCGGAAGAGTATCATGCGGCGAAAAGTGATTTGCAGCGGGCCCTCTTTCAAGTAGGGGAGTTCTTTTGGCATGATTTGGGCAGGAGCGATTCGGCGTTCTACTTCTTCGAGCGGGCGGCGCCGGATACCTTCGACCCTGCGATTCAATGGAAGGCCAATCTCGTGCTCGCGGACATGGCCAGAGAGCGCGGAGCGACAGACGAGAGGATCCGGCGGTATTATGAAGCGGTTTTAATGACACCGGGAGTTCCCGTCGAGGCGGAGAATTTGGCGCGCAAGGCTCTCGAATTGCCCCTGAAATCCCAACCGACGGACACTCTTCGCGCCAAGTATCTGGAACTTGAAGGAGGTCTTCTCGATACGACAAGACATCCGGATTCCCTTCTGGTGGCTCTGCAGAGCCTGCTGCGTGCAGATACATCTTGGACCTACTTCCCCAAAGTTCTCTTCGCCAAAGCCTACCTGTATGAACATCGCTTGAAGAACCTGGATTCCGCAAGAGCCGTTTACGAAAATCTGGTCTCTCTCTATCCGGATTCCGCTTTTTCGATGCTGTTGGCCGAGCGGCTCGACACGACTCAACTGCTTGCGCAAGGCGGGGAGAAACCCCAAGAAGGAAGCCTGGGAGTCGCGGACAGCTTGCAGGCGAGCACGGAGGAGGGCTGGCCGCCTCCGGAGGAGTCCCTCGTGGGAAGGCGGGGGCGTTAGAGGCTCATGAGCGATTTGCCAAGGCGGCTCGCCGTAGCTTTGTGGGGGATTCCACTTCTCCTTCTTGCCCTGTATTTCGGGGGCATTTTCCTTGCAGGTCTGATTTCTTTGCTTCTGCTGCTTCTATCCCGAGAGTGGAAGAGTCTCGGTCAGTACGCGGGAGCCGATGTCTCTCTGGCTTCTCTTTGGACAGGCGCAGCGGCGATTCTCTTTCTTCAGTTTTCTTCGGCAGACAAACTGTCTCTTTCTCTTGTGATCTTGGCGCTGCTCGTTCTCTTTGCCGCAGAAATATTCAGAGCTTCCGCTTCTCCGCTTCGCAGTTTGGGGCACCTTGCACTCTGGCTTCTCTATGTCGTGGCTCCAATCTCACTTTGGTGGGCGATTCGCGATTGGGGTAGTGTAGCGAATTCCACAGGCAGGGAATGGCTCATTGCCCTTTTTCTCTCGGTGTGGGTTGCAGACACGGCCGCCTATGCCTTCGGGAAAATTGCGGGGAGACATCCACTGTGCGTGAAAGCGAGTCCGAACAAGACCTGGGAGGGCGCTGCGGCGGGCTTACTCTTGGCACCACTCGCCCCCGCAATTCTGAAAGGATGTCATCTTTCTGATTTCGCATGGCTGGATGTGGCCATGTTCGCCGTGATTGTGGGAGTATTCGGGCAGGCAGGCGATTTGCTGGAATCGCTGATGAAGCGCGAAGCGGGGCTGAAGGACACTTCCCATTTCCTCCCCGGACATGGCGGGCTTCTGGATCGTTTCGATAGTCTTCTGCTGGCAACTCCGGCCCTCTATTTGTATCTCCTCATTCGATAGCGCATGACATAGATGAGCTTGCCACATTTCACTACTTCCACAACAGGCACTCAGGAATTGGCCGGGAGAGAGCGAGGTCCGGACGAAGAGGTCGTGCGGATGTTCGAGACACTCTCACCGACCTATGACTTTCTGAATCGGCTATTCTCTTTGCGATTGGATGTTCGGTGGCGGCGCCGCTGTATTCGGGCTTTGGACTTGCGCCCCGGACAAGTGGTTCTGGATTGCGCCGCGGGCACGGGGGACCTGACCGCAGAGGTTTGTCGAAGGCATTCGGCGACACAGGTGATTCTCTTGGATCCTGCGGCAAGCATGCTCGAGAGAGCCCGCAGGAAATTGGCGGTTTTTCCCAAAGCGAAGATTCAGGTTGTCCTCGGTGGTGCCGAGGAGCTGCCCTTTGCCGC
>JAZDIW010000309.1:0-13580 GCA_043804575.1 bacterium | reverse complement strand
TTTTCTCGCCGATTTTGAAATGAGCCCGCCCGATCCCCGGTCTGCTCGTATCTGCCTCGAGCGGCTGCTTGGCCAGAAAGCGGCCGCATCGAGTAAATGCGTAGGCGGCAATGTTGGGCCACCCCTGCTCTTTTTCCAAATCCTTCAGGTCAACGACGACTTCAAAAGTCGTGGATTCGGACTGTTGTGCTCTGTCAGCCATGGCTACCTCCTTTGGGTTTAGTGCCTTCTAACTGAATGAAATCCAATATATTCCCTAGGTCCCCCGGGATTTCCTTTCTATCCGCCGCCCGCCTCCACTCCCGAAGCCGGCCGCACTCGAATCATTCGCAGGTGTCCTGCCTCGGGTTCCGTCACTATTTTCTTGTATTATTTATCTTTAAGAAAGAAGGTGCCTCAGCAGTGATTCAATGACCCCATAAATATAGGAAATCGCGTTCATATAATATATAATCCTTCATGTGAAAGTCAAGAAAAAAACCGAAAAAGTCGTTCTTCCTCGTCAAGAACGCATTATCTTGCCGACATTCGGCCTATTCGACAAATTTGTATGCGGGAATCCGGCGGTGGAGTATTTCTGAGCAGAAGGAAGGGAGTCTCTATGATTCGGGAACTACTGAAGTTTCCGCCCGGCAGCGGATCGGATCGTAATCGTGAGTCGCCGGTTGCAGCTTTCGAGCTTGTAGGTCTGGGGTATTCCGCCGGGGATATGAAGAGTCAAGTAGCTGGGCGCCGATTCATCAAGGCCGCCGAAATATTGGACAAGGCTGTGCTGGCTCGTTGTGCCCTTGCCGCCCTGAATTTGGCGCACCTGCTTTAGCTTGCCTTGCTCAAGTTCGACAATCATGCCTACGGCCGCACGATTCCCGACCATGTCGAGCGCCTTCACTTCCAACCAGCCGCGGGGATTTGTCTCATTGCGAAATAGCCGAACACCCGAACCCGAGCCGACAACAAGGTCGAGGTCGCCATCTCCATCATAGTCGGAAAAAGCGCAGCCCCAGCCATTGAAAACGCGCACGCCCGCCAAATAGGTGATGTCCGTGAAATGCCCTCCGTCATTCCGATAGAGAAACGACCGGCGATTCGGGTAAATGGAGGTGAGAAATAAATCAAGATCGCCATCGCCATCCGCATCACCCCATGCCGGATCCGAATGGGTTTCTTCGAATTTGATTCCACGCAATGCCCGCTCATCTTTCCAGGGTGTCGAAGTATCCCCCGGGTGAAGATAGAGCATCGTTTTGTTGGAGAATTCGATGTATCGCGGATGCGCCAAGTTCGCGCATAGAAGATCAAAATCCCCGTCGTTGTCGAAGTCGCCCCATTCCGAACCTATCGTATGGCCAAACCAGCCATCCACTTCGTCACCGTTCAAATGAAGTCGCGGCGCGCCGTTGTGGAATTCACCCTTCGAATTGTTCTGAAAAAGAAGATTTTCTTGTAGGCGATAGTTCGATAGATAGCAATCATCGTCGCCATCTCGGTCCCAATCGCACCACGCGACGCCGCGACCGCACAGCGAGCGGTTCCACGGCGGAATCATTCCACGAAGCGCCGTTTCAGGGAGGAAAGTGCCGTCGCACTGGTTCATGTAGAGAACATCGGGCGTCCCGTTTCCCAGTGTTCCCGGCTTCTCATAGTTGGCGACATACAAATCGAGAAAACCATCCCCATCGGCATCGGCCCAGGCTGCACCTTCCGAAGAGGACGAATCGCAGATCATCCCCGCTTTCTCGGTTGCGTCTTCAAATGTGCCGTCGGGCAAGCCATGCCAAAGCCGGTCGCCACAGTCACCGCCGCCAATCGCGTAGAAATCCAAACGCCCATCGTTATCGTAGTCACCCCAAATGCCACCGCCGGCCGCCACTGTGAGACCCACAGACTTCGTGACATCCGTGAACATGCCGCCTTCATTTCGTAACAGAACAGAACCTGAGAGCAGAAGATCATCATCGCCATCATCGTCATAATCTCCCCACGCCACGCGCGATTGATTGTATCCTTTGAGTCCGGCCTCTTCCGTGACATCCCGGAAGATAGGCCCTTGATACTTCTTCAGACTCCGAGCAAGTATCATAGGATTTTCAACGCCAATCACGCGCAATGTCGAATCGGCTTTTACTGTCCAGACATTGCGACAATCACCCGCGAGTAGCGCGTCCACTAACAAGCTCTCTGCAAGACTCGTGTCTCTCTTCGAGAGAGAATTCCATGCAGCCAGCACATGCAAACCACATAGCGTCAGATCATCTTCAAGATCCAGAGGGGATTGGGCAATACTCTCCGAATAGAGAGCCGCGGCCTTTTCGGTGTCCTCCATTTTCCACAAGCCCCAAAGAAGTCCTTCGCGAATGGCAAGCCACTGCCGCTTTTCTTCATAAACTCGCTGCATCGGATGCTTCGCTTCGGGGAGATGATAACTCTGAGAAAGCTCGTGTGCTTTTTGACTCCAGAGGAGCGACTTAGAGGGCAATGTATCCAACTGAACGCACCAAGACGCCGCCGTCAGAAAGGGTAGGGGATTGGCTGTTTCTTCATGCATCCAACGCCGTGCAAAGTCGAAGAGCGAATCTCTACGCCCCAAATCATTGCAGGCAGATAGCAGAAATCGATATGATTCATTGCGCCAAAACGAATGGGCATAGTTTCGTGCAAAGGAATCGCAATAGATGATCTTCTTTTCCGCATCATTCCAAATCGGATAGAGACTATCATAGAACGCTTCGCCCAATAAATCATACCCCGTCTTGTTCTCCGGAAATTCTTGCGCCAGCGAATCTCTGTAAAGAACGAATCCCCCCGTGTCCTGAGCCATTTGTGACGACAGGGCCAGCAATGCCAGGCGGTTTTCCTGTCCAAAAGCGGGGGCTGTCCGCTTTCCTTCGACAAGAATCGTGCTGCATATCCGCGCCGTGTCAAGCAGTCCCTCTTCCGCCATGCCCCAAAGACATTTCCATCGTTCCTTCCAGAAGCCGACATTCATGGAATCAAGACTCAAGACAATTTGCCAAGCCGAAGTCGCCTTGTCGTATTTGTGCCAAGCCTGATAGGTGCGCGCCTTTTCTATCAAGGCCGCACTATCCAGACTATCCCGCACGAGCGCCGAATCGAGGAGGGCAATTGCCTCTTGAAACCGGTATTCCCGCCGGAGCAATTGCAGAGTGTCAAAGGTTTCGCGCTGAAGCGGATAGGCCGGCCTGCTGAGAATGAGAATCATTCCTATCCAAATGGAAAGGCAGAAGGCTATTTTACTATTCCATATCATGGTGACATCCTCGGATTGAATGAGGCCTCCGTGCGCAGATCGGTTCGCCAAGGAAGGATGAATTGGGAATCTACGCGGAGAGGCGTTCACAGGGCCTGGCGACTCCAAAACAACTTGAAGGGGTCGCCCATCCTGTAACTTACGAGAAAATCGAAAAAAAGCAAGGAAGATTTGGCAGTTGTCGAACGATAGTGACCCGCCTCCATCACAGAAAGTTGTGGCAACAAATAAATAAATTCATTATATTAGGAAGGTTTGAGATGTTGAAACGGAAGGACGCAGAAATGACCCTGAAATATCGTGCTTTTTGGACTCTGCTTTTGGCCTCGCTTATGGTTTTCGCCGTGAGTCTTGATGCGGCTCGCGTTCACAAGAACATGCTGAGTTCCCGGCTTGCCGAAGTCCAATTGACATCGAAGGCGGACTTGCGAGTGATTGATGAGGTGGGGGGTATCGTTGATATCGTCCGAGGAAATATCGCTGAAGTCTATCTGTTGGAAGAGGACTTCAATCAGCTTCGCGCACGGGGTTTTTCGTTGCGCTGGATTCCGGATTTGAAGTCGGAGTCCCTGAAGAAGCTCTGGGACGAAACGCGCGACGGCCCGGATCCTCTGCTTGAGTACCATACCAATGCCGAAATCGAGGCCGATTTCATCGCCTGGCAGGCGACCTATCCGAATCTGTTCCACTATGAATCGGTTGGGCTGACCGTGCAAGGGCGCAACATGTGGGCGGCGAAAGTCTCCGACAATGTCACAGCGGATGAACCCGAAATCGAAGTGAAATACATCTCCACAATGCACGGAAACGAGCCGCTGGGCACGGAAATGTGCATGTATTTCATCGAAGATTTGCTGACGGGATATGGTAGCGATCCGGAACTGACGGAGCTGATGGAGAATTTCGAGATTTGGCTGATTCCCATGATGAATCCCGACGGCAATTACAACAGTACCCGATATAATGCCAACGGAGTGGACCTCAATCGCGATTTTCCTGACCGAGTGGACGATTCGGTGAATACCACGGCAGGTCGTCAGATAGAAACGGCCCATGTGATGAATTGGTCATGGGCGCACAATTTCGTGCTCTCCGCCAATTTCCACACGGGCGCGCTCGTTGTCAACTATCCCTGGGACAACAACTACACGCATCAGGACATCTATTCGCCGACGCCCGAAGATCCGCTCTTCATCCACCTCTCGCTCCAGTATTCTCAATACAATTCTCCCATGTACAATAATCCCTCCTTCCCGAATGGCATAACGAACGGAGCGGATTGGTATCATATTCTCGGTGGAATGCAGGACTGGAACTATGTCTGGATGGGCGACAAAGAGGTGACTATCGAACTGAGCAACACCTCCTGGCCCAATCCGAGCCAATTGCCTCAGTATTGGAATGACAATCGTCTCAGCATGCGGCGTTATCTGATCGAGGCCAAATATGGCGTTCGCGGCATGGTCAGCGATTCGGCAACCGGAGATCCGCTTCGGGCGAATGTTCAGCTCGGAACCTATTCGTACCTGACATACAGCAGCGCGCTTCATGGGGAATACTATCGTATTTTTCAAAACGGCACCTATGCGCTCACTTTTTCATCACCCGGCTACGAATCGAAGGCTTTTCCCTCGGTTGTTGTATCGGGCGGTGTTCCGACGATTCTGAATGTGCCATTAAAGCGTGCACCGAGCGCGGTTATTTCGACGGATCCAACGGCCATCAGCGAGGCGATCGGCATCTGTGACTCTGCAGATGTTCTCTTCACGATTGTCAATTCCGGCGACCTGACTATGAACTGGTCTGCCGTGGAAAACTATGTCAACGGAGGCGGATATGGCAGCGCCGTCGGCGGGGGGTGGCGTTTCATTGACAGTGACCAGCCCGGCGGCCCGGTCTATGGTTGGGTGGACATCAGCGGACTGGGGCAACAACTGAGCTTCGCCTCCGACGATCAAAATCTGGGCCCCTATTCCATCGGATTCGACTTTCCCTTCTATGGACAACGCTTCAGCTCTATCCGCGTGGCGGCCAACGGTTGGATTTCGTTCACTTCAACGGCGACCGGTGAGACTTCCTGGCGCAACAAATATCTTCCGGATAACACGGCTCCCGAGAACATCATCGCCGCGTGGTGGGATGATTTGAGTCCACACCGTACCGGAACGATGGTGCGGCTTTATACCAACAACACCGACAGCCTTGTCCTCAGCTTCAACAATGTGCAGAGCTATCAAGATAACGGTCTCTACAATTTCCAAACCATCCTGCTCGCTTCGGGAAAGATCGTTTTTCAATATGCGAACATGGGCACGAACCGCTTGAATTCGTCCACGATCGGCCTGCAGAACAGCAATCGCACCAAGGGCTCGACGGTCATCTACAATCAGCTTTACATTCATAACAACATGGCGATTGCCTATTGCCCGAGTTCGATGGTGGCTCTCGTTCCGGTGTCCGGAACGGTGCCCGCGCACAGCTCGCAGTCCGTCACGGCGCGTCTGAAATCGTGTTGTGTGCCCACCAGTGTAACGGAAGGGATTCTGGGGATCTCGTCGAATGATCCCGTAACGCCGCTGCTCGAAGTGCCGGTGACACTCGATGTAACGACGGCGCCGCCCGAGCCTGTAACGGATCTGATGATTTTGCCCGAACCACCGAATGTGCGTCTTCTGTGGACGGCGGTTGCCCAGGCCGATTCCTACTATGTCTGGCGCAGTGAAGCCTATCCGGTCGAGCTCACCGGCGGCAATTTCGTCGGAAGCGTCGCCGATACGACCTATTTGGATGCTTCCGTCGCCGATTCATCGGCCTTTTATGTGATCACATCCGTGAGATAATCCAATTCATGACCAATCTTTGAGGTTTTACCATGCGAATAATTCAACGGTTCTTTCTTCTTGTGGGGGTGCTTTGCTTTGTGGCGGCTGCGTTCGGGCAATTGGAGTACCGGACGCACATGCTCGTCAAAGTCTTCCCGGAATCCACGGCTCGACTCCAACATCTCTACACTCTCCATCAATTGGACATCGCTCCCGGTGAAACGCGGGAAGAGCCCTATGTCTTTGCCTATCCCGAAGACCTCGAACTTCTTCGGCAAGAAGGCTATGCCTATGAGATTCTCTATGAGAATTTCGAGCAGTTTCAGGCAAGTCGTATTGACTCCCGGTACGACACCCTTGGCGCGTATCACTCGTATCTCGAAATGGTCGCCGTGCTCGATAGCATTCATAACGATCATCCCGACATCACGACCGCCAAGTTCAGTATTGGCCAATCCATTCAGGGGCGCGAGCTTTGGTGTATGAAGATTTCGGACAATCCGGAAGTCGATGAAAATGAACCCGAGCTTTTCTTTAACGGTCTCACGCATGCGCGGGAACCCATGGGTATGGAAACGGTACTTTATACCATGAACTTCTTGACGGACTACTATGGCGACAGTGCGAATGCCACCGCTGCTGTGAACGGATGCGAGCTTTACTTCATCCCCTGCATGAATCCGGACGGCTATGTTTACAACCAGCAAACGAACCCGGGCGGTGGAGGCATGTGGCGCAAGAACCGGCGCCTCAATTATGACGGCACCTATGGAGTTGACCTGAACCGCAATTATGGGTGGACCTGGGGACTCGATAACAACGGTTCTTCGCCATATCCCGACGACGAAACCTATCGAGGAACGGCCGCATTTTCGGAACCCGAAACGGATTATGTCCGCCAATTCTTCAACTCGCGCCACTTCATCATCAGCGCAGACTATCATACCTGGGGGGATTATGTTCTCAAGCCGTGGGGCACAAGCTATTTCGACGGAGATGGTCTGACAGCGCACGACGCAATTTACAATATGCTGATTGACTCAATGGCCTATTGGATTCATTCCGTCAATCTAGTCTGGTATGACGCGGGGACGGTTTGGCAGACCCTCGGCTACAATGTCAACGGGGGTTCCTTCGATTGGGAGTATGGCGACACGCTGCAGAAGGGAAGGGTGTTTGCCGTCAGCACGGAAATCGGCAACTCTTCCGACTATTTCTGGGCGCCGCAGTCGAGGATTGATCCCCTGCGTCGTGAAAATCATGCGGCGAATATGTTCCTTGCACGCATCGCGGCTTCCCTTCCTTTTGTGGAACATGGTCGCGTCATGGGGATGGTGCGCGATGCCGTGACTCACGACCCACTGGAGGCTCAGGTGGAAGTCGTTGGTGGAACGCAGAGCACCACTTGTTCCCCTTCGGGCCAGTATATGCTCTTTCTTCGGAGTGACTCCACCTATACCTTGCGTTATTCGCACTATGGCTATGTCTCGCAGGAGCACGCCGTTCATGTGACCACCAATGATACAACCTATCAGGATGTGGACTTGGTGCCGCGGCCTATTATTACCGTGTTCATCGAGGACTTCGAGAGTGGTGCGCCCGGATGGACGCATTCCAGTCCGAGTGGCTGGGGGGATCAGTGGCATGTCTCGACGGAAAGAGCGCACGGCGGCACCCATTCCTACAAGTGCGGTGATGCCGGGACGGGAGTCTATGCGAACCTGCTCGATGCGCGTTTGATGTCGCCTGCGATTACAGGTCTTCCGAGCGATGCGCGTCTCTATTTCTGGATGCAGATTCAGGGTGAGCTGTCAGGGGCCTATCCGGATTCCGCTTACGATGGCGGCCTTTTTGAGATTTCGGCCAATGGCGGAGCCTTCACGCAAGTAACACCCGTGGGTGGTTACCCAAAGACTTTCCGATGGTTCCGAGGCGGAGGCAATCCGGCGACAGGCCCGATGCGGGGGATGCCTTGCTGGGCGCAAGATCTAAGTTGGGTGGAAGTGGCCGTGGAACTGACATCCTTTGCGGGACAATCCATTCAGCTTCGCTATCGGTTCGGCAGCGATGCCGGGACTGGATACGAAGGCTGGTATGTGGATGATGTGCGAATTGTCGCCCTCGGTGAGCCGGTCGTTGATGTCACGGGTCTTACGATCATAGCGGAGGGGAATGATCTTCACTTGCGGTGGAATCCCGACGCCAACTACGGCTATCGCATCTACGATGACGACGATCCAATGAGCAGCTTCACCAACCAAGTTGGTGAAACGACAGCCAATGAGTTCGTCGTTGTCGGAGGCGCTGCCTCGACCGAAATCAAATTCTATGTCGTCCGGGGCTGGGATGGCAGTTCGTTTCAACTGAGTCGCCAAAAATCAAGGCAGGTCCCCTAACCTTCGTTTCGCGGAGGTAAGTCCCCTGATTCTTGTTTCCGGCAAGATGGATCCTTGACCGTTATTTCCGCCGAGGCAGGTCTTCAGGCTCTCATTTCCGCCGAGGTGGGTCTCCAGACCCGCCCGGAACGATTGGCCAAGGAATAGAAACCAATTGCATTTTTCCCTTTTCTTTTGCTTAATAAGAGGTCACAGGCCGAAACCTGTGGCCTCTTTCGTTATATCCGCAAAATAGGGAGGATGTCCCGATGCGAAGAATCCTTTTCGCATTTCTCAGCGCTGCAATTCTCAGTGTCGCTCTTTTCGCCGTCTCGCCTCGGCCGGAATGCGCTCAGCGAGCGATGGTTGTCAGCGCCGAGCCGTATGCGACTCAAGTCGGCCTGTCGGTTTTAAAGCGCGGTGGCAATGCCGTGGACGCCGCCGTCGCGACGGCTTTGGCGCTCGGAGTCACCGAAGGCTACAGCTCCGGCCTTGGCGGCGGTTGCTTCATTCTGATTCGTATGGCCTCCGGTGAAGCCATTGCCATTGACGGTCGTGAAACGGCGCCCTTGCGTGCCACACGCGACATGTTCGTTCCGCGCGATTCGCTTGCACCGACGGATCTATCCACGGCCGGCGTTTTGGCAGCCGGAGTGCCGGGTGAGCTGGCCGCCTTGGATATGGCTCTGAAAAAGCATGGTCGGCTGCGGCTCTCCGAAGTCATCAAGGACGCGATTGCTCTCGCGGACACCGGCTTTCCCATCTCAAAGTTCTACTGGGAAAGGTTGGAATTCAATCGAGAGAAATTGGCAAGATTCCCGGCGACAAAAAGCCTCTTTTTCTCCAGTGACACAAGCGTTCTGAAGCCGGCAGCGCGCCTCGTCCAGAAAGAGCTTGCGGCCACTCTTCGCGCCATCGCCGCGGCGGGCATAGACACTTTCTACAACGGCCCTATCGCGCAAAAAATTGCGGATTTCGTGGCCACCGAAGGAGGGATTCTCACTTCTGAAGATTTCACTTCCTATCGGCCGCGTTTTCGCACACCCGTGTCCGGCACCTACCACGGCTATGAAATTCTCTCGATGCCTCCTCCAAGCTCGGGAGGCGTTCATCTTGTTGAAATCCTGAATATCTTGGATGGAATCGGCTTGGGCTATTTGGGTGCGGGCAGCGCCGAGGCGACTCATGCAATGGCCGAAGCGATGGCGCTTGCTTTTGCAGATCGCGCGGCTTATCTCGGCGACCCCGATTTCGTTTCGGTACCTGTCGAAGGATTGATTTCGAAAAACTACGCCGATTCATTGCGCCGCCGCATTCAACGATGGCGACATTCGAAGTTCGAGGGTCCCGGCCTGCCGCCGATGTGGCTTCCGGACACGACACTGCGCCACACAACTCATTTGTGCGTTCTCGATGAAGATGGTAATGCGGTGTCGCTGACTGCTACAATCAACACCGGTTTCGGCAGCGGTGTCATCGTTCCCGGCACCGGAATTCTGCTTAATAACGAGATGGATGATTTCGTCACGAATCCGAGTATTGCTAATTACTTCGGTCTCGTCGGTTCTGCCGCAAATGAGATTGCGCCCGGCAAGCGTCCTCTTTCCAGCATGGCGCCCACCATCGTCCTGAAAAACAACAAGCCTTTTCTCATCGTCGGTAGCGCGGGCGGCCCGCGCATCATTACGACCGTTGTTCAGACCATCGTAAATCTCGTTGACCATAGGATGCAACTTCAAGCTGCACTCGATGCCCCGCGCATTCATCAGCAGTGGCAGCCGGACAAGCTCTATCTCGAAGATGGCTTTTCCATGGACGCCATCATGGAATTGCAGAGGCGCGGCCACAACATCGCCTATGGCGCTTACTGGAGTGCCGCTACCGCCATTCAAGTGGATCCCACAACCAACCTCATTTACGGCGCGACCGACAGCCGCATGGACGGCTCCGCCGCGGGGTACTGATCCCTTCTCTCGCCGCGGCGAATTTCCAGATTCGCCCGGAATCCTTCTTGCCAATACGGGTTTTCGTGGGCACGGCACGCCGTGCCCCTACGGCCCCATTCGGCTTGCCCTCATCTTTCATGCGCCGCGAGGGGTGCCCTCACCTCTCGCGTAATATCCACCGAGCCAGATTCTCAGCCTATCTTCCGCCGAGCCGGGTTCTCAACCTGGCCGGAATTCCATTGAAGCGCCGTTGTGGCTCTCCAGAGCCGCAATGGCGCTACCGGAAGTAGCGGCACGGCGCGCCATGCCCCTACGAGACTGACAACGGCGAGGATAACAATAGATTTCTCTTGACATCCGGCAGCGCGCGCTGTATATTATGGATGCCCGTGGGAGCCCGTCGCTTAAGAGTACAACAGACCCACGGTATTGGCCAGACAATTCCCGCAAAGATAAATTTGGAGGCAAATCATGCGGAGCCTATTGTCCATCTCGATATGGCTTGCCTGTCTGCAGGCAAGCTTCGCTCAAGCGCCCGACACCCTCTGGACGCGCACTTATGGAGGCAGCGGCACGGACATAGCCTATTCCGTTCAACAAACGGCGGATGGAGGGTATGTTATGGCCGGAGTGACCTATTCTTTTGGTGCTGGCGGCGCTGATTTCTACCTCGTGAAGACCAATAGTTCAGGTGACACGCTCTGGACGCGCACTTACGGTGGGAGCGGCAACGACGGAGCCCGGGAGGTTCAGCAGACAACGGACGGGGGGTATATCGTAGCCGGAACGACCGGCTCTTTTGGTGCGGGTTCGGCCGATTTCTACCTCGTGAAGACCAACAGTTCAGGCGACACGCTGTGGACGCGCACCTATGGAGGAAGCTGGCATGAAATGGCCTTCTCCGCCCAGCAGACGGCGGATGGGGGGTATATCGTGGCGGGAGAGGGCCCTTGCCTTGAATTCTACCTTGTGAAGACAGACGGCTCGGGTAACGAGGTCTGGGCACACAGTTACTGGATCACTGAATTTGGCGGTCATGCTTCTTCGGTTCGGCAGACAGCGGATGGAGGGTATGTTGTAGCGGGACACATCATGCCCGAAGATATGACCGTAAATTTCTCTGTTCTGAAGACGGATAGCCAAGGCGACACGCTCTGGACGCGCATCTATGGGAGGGGCTTGGATATGGCCGAGTCCGTTCAGCAGACGACGGATGGAGGATACATTGTGGCAGGAATGACGGAGTTCGGGGAAGGCCGGGATTTCTACCTTGTGAAAACCAACGCCCAGGGAGACACGCTGTGGACTCGCACTTATGACGGGCAAAGTGGCGAGTACAATTGGGCCAGCGATTGGGCCTATTCGGTTCAGCAGACAGCGGACGGGGCGTACATTGTGGCAGGAGAAACCGCTCCCTTCCCTACGGATGTCCGGGATATGTTTCTTGTGAAAACAAATACAGATGGTGACACGCTCTGGACGAGCACCTATGGGGGAAGCAGCGATGACGCGGCCTATTCCGTTCAGCAGACGGCTGACGGGGGGTATGTTGCGGCGGGACACACCTACTCTTTTGGTGCGGGCGATGCTGATTTCTATCTTGTGAAGCTCGGATTCCAGCTTCCTGCTATGGGCCATGTGACTTTGATTTCGCCTGGGCCGCCGGATTGGGGTTACCAGTTGCACTGGCTTAGCGGAGCGTTGCGTCGGCTTGTCTTTTCGGACTTCTGTAGTGGCACAGTGGGCTCGGTGAGCGGAGCGGCGGCGGCAGCACGATGGATTGCAGTGAACTATGCCGATTCCATTGTTTTCGCAACCAGGGCACCGCTTACAAGTGGCTCCATAGAGACCTTCTGGCTTTCGCATCCATATTGCAGTGATTATGTGACTTGGCAGGCGGGCGATAGTTCAGGCACGATTGAAGGGCCGCTGCCCGTCGAGCTCACGACTTTCGAAGCGATTGCGGGTGATGGACAAGTGACACTGCGTTGGAGGACGGAAAGCGAGCTGGACAATGACCATTTCCTGCTCTATAAGCGCAAAGCCGGTGAAGAAGATTTCCGAGTGCTGACGCAGATTCCCGGGCATGGAACGACAACGGAGCCGCATGATTATGACTATGTGGATCATTGGGTGCAGAACGACGTGTCATACGAATATCGCATTTCCGATGTGGACATGACCGGCCGCGAGACGATCCATGAGCAGATTGTCTCGGCGACGCCCACCGCGCCTGCTGTTCCGATGGAATTTGCACTTCATGCTCCCTATCCGAATCCGTTTAATCCCGCGACAACGATTCGCTATGATGTGAAAGAGACGGGGCTTGTCTCCTTGAAGGTCTTTAACCTATTGGGGCGTGAGGTGGCAAGGCTTGTGTATGGCATCGTTGCCGCGGGGTCGTACTCGATTGATTGGCATGCGGGTGATTTGCCTTCTGGTGTCTATCTTTGCCGAATGGAAGCGGAGCGGTTTGTCGAGACACGGAAGATCGTGTTGTTGAAATGATTCCGGCCAGGCCCGTGAACCTGGCTCGGCGGGAGTAGTAGTATTGCGGGCGGGTGACACACCTGCGACAGCGCGAATATCGATCGCGGCGGCGAATCTCCTGATTCGCCCCGTATGAAGAATTGCTGCCATTGCGGGTCAGGAGACCCACAACGGCGAGATTCGATGGATCGGCTGCAAGCAGCCGACACCGAAAATACCTACTAGCCGCGACCTCTGGTCGCGGGCAAGATTCCGGGCCGGTCAGGGGACCTGCCTCGGCGATAAAAGTGGTTAGATTCATGTGGGCGGACCCGTGTGTCCGCCCGCTCTTCTTTAAGGGCAAAGGGTGTTGACAATGTAGGACGGAATCCGTATATTATTTCAACTATCCAAGGAGTTCGCCTATGCCCAGAATTGGTGAAAGAATTCGTGAAGCTCGCAAGCGGGCGGGGTTGTCGCAGGAAGCCCTCGCCGACCGCATCGGAGTCAATCGTTCTTACCTCTCGCTCGTGGAAAACGGAAAGTCCTCGCCCACCTTCGAATTCGTGGAGAAAATTGCGGGTGGCATGGCACTTCGTGTGGAAGACATTGTTCTGGGAGAGAGGGGCCGGTATTTGGTCTACGACGCCGAGGACGAATCCCCCATGTATGAGGGACTCGCCGAGCTGCTTCAAGATGA
>JAZDIW010000308.1:0-2867 GCA_043804575.1 bacterium | reverse complement strand
GCGCGCCCATCGTTCAGGAGGTCCATTCGGGGCATAATGCCGACTGTAGATCGTCCACATCTGACGCGATTTCTCTCGATCTTTTCTGTCATCGGATTTGTACTTGTCCTTGCCGAGAATCCGGTTCACATCCCGTACAAGGCACATGCGAATCTGGGCGATGCCAACGGCATCCTCTTTGGCGTTGTAGGCACCCTCACAGTCGTTGCTCTCCACCCGGCAGATGGCTCGCCATGTCCCGATCAGATCAGATTGCACGTCCGATCGTGCCCAGCCGCAGCCCAGACAGAGATAGATGCAGAGGGCCAGTTTGTATGTGTTTTTGTTCATGGTTGTCCCCCCGGTGTCTCCATTGCCTGCGCCGCCGCCTGAACGCCGTCCTGAATGTCCCGGCAGGCCCCGCCAATCGCCCCCCCGACGGCATGGCATCCTGTCGTGGTGAGCACACTCAAGATCACCAGTAGCAGGATCGCCGCGAACAGAAACACCACAATCAGTTGTCTCAGTTTGTCCATGTTTTGATTCCTCGAAAGAGATTGTGTTGGGCATCCCTGCTGTTTTTGCATCATCCTTGAGTAAATCCTACGATCTCTTTCGACTAACTCCAAACGCGACTTGAGGAAAATCAGTTTAAGTCTTCTTGCGGGCCGTTCAGATCGTCGTCAGGGTTATGGATATCGAGCTTTCGGTCTGCGTTCGCGGCAACCACTCGCCGTTCCGGGGCCGCCACCGCTGGCACAGCACAAGGGCTTGGTCCTTGGGATCATCGGGATTGCAGCCGAGTTTTTTCAATCCCCGCGAGCAACCCGAATAAGAACGGCACCCCCTGCACGTCCTTTCCGTCGCTGCCATGGTTTCACTCCTTCAAGGCCGTTTCATGTTCTGATTCTATCCGTTCCCACCGGGAACAATCCCCGTTGCCGGGCCGCGCGTTCGATCCGTTTCTCCCACAGGAGCGAACGGCCATAGGAAAGTCGCCCGGCGTGATAGCGGGCGATGATGTAGGCTCGTACTTTCTAGTATTGAATCCAATCTTTCATGCTTTCACTCCTTCAAGTTCTTTCCCATTTTTATCCAGAATCACGCCGAAATCGGGCTTGTGATCCCCGAAGCATTTCACGTCCACCCGGTCCGCACCGTCCGGTCGTTGGCGCTCCTCCACGGCGTACCGAAATGCACCGTCCACGGCCTCTTGCGCGGTATCCGCTTCCACGTTCAACAGCAGACCGCGTTGGGACATTCCCCACCACGTCAACCCCACTTGCCAGTACATGCTATCCCCCTATTCCAGCATCCGCCGGGCCTTGCCCTGCTCCCGGACCGTGGCCAGCGATACCCGCTTGACCTGTTTATGCAAAAGCGTCATGGTTGTATCGCAGAGATTCTTGCTTTCGTGTCGTCGGTCAGATCGTAGAACGGTACGAGTAAATCGCTTGCCCGGTTCCTGAAAATCGCATACGGCACGTTGCGCAATCCAGTGGGTTTAGTCCACCCAACGAATCTCCCGAACGTGCGCCGAATCCGTTTCTCGAATGGCGGACGACCTGCAGGGTTTACCCATTTGTAGGTATACGCCCTTGTCTGTGTTTTCATGGTTTCCCCTTTCATTCCAGCATCCGGCCCGACGCCACTTCCTGAATCATCTGCCTCTTTCGGTTCTGTCGCCAGTGCTTGTGGCAAAAACTCCTTATTAGGACTATTCCTGCCGTACCGCGCCACTACGCGCGGACGGGCGGAAATAGGATCACTTCCGAACGTAGGCGTTGAATCCTAAAATCACCGGCTTGCCGCCGACCTGCGCCGTCGTCGCCATATTGCCGCGCGACGAGCAAACGATCGTCGTTTTTCCGCTCTTGCTGGGCGTCGGCGTTTCGATGTCCGCCGTGATAACTAGTTGTTTGCCCTTGATCTCCACATTGATTGCCATTGCAAAAACTCCTTAAAAAATGCGGCCTGCCTCCCGTAGCGGAGTTTTTGCCGAACGTGACCACGGGCGCAGGCCGCGCGTTCTCGTACCGGGTGGAAGGCAAAACTCCAAAATTATTCACTTGTCATCAACCGCCGCCCCGTGCCCGGTTCTCGGCGGCCATCGCCTCTATGTCGGCGGCCCTGCAAAGTCGTAAGAATAGTGGCCCCAGCCCCCTCGGTCCTCGTCCAGCCAGACTCGCGCACCGCACACGCAAGAGCCATAACGGTGATTCGGAGTACCACGGCCGGAAGTGCCCGTGCATATCCCGCTCCACTCAATTTCGCCGCCACAAACGTGGCAACGCGTACCGCGAAAAATTTGGCCGCACACTACATCTCCATCGGCCGCGCAAAAAAAGCTGCTGCATGCGCGACAGACCGGCACCCCGCCAGCGTCCGTGGTGACGGCCGGAAGAACGCACGAGCAGCCAGTACAGTCGCAGGTCTGGAGATCTATATCGAGCGAGGCCAGGGCCTCGGCCTCATCATCAGCCAGCTCCCCATCCCCAGAAATATGCCGCGCCATACACTCTCTGCCGTCTCGCTCCTGCCGAGCGAGACCCAGCAGATCGGAGATAGTGTAGTCTGCGTCAGACAGGACTTCGAGTGCTGCTTCCACAGTCATTTTGGATTTTTCTGTTTTCATTTTCCTCACTCACTTTCACGATCGTTTAAATCGCGATCGTCGCAAACCACATGCTGCCTGCGGCCCCCGATAACTAGGTCCAGGCAGGGCTGGCCTTTCGCGTCATTGACAGGCGGTCGGCCTGCCGCGATTGCCGCGCGAACTTGCTGACGAACGTAGCGCCGATGACTGGCGCCTTCCGGGTGGTACGTTTTCATGGCGATTCCCCTTTACTCGTTTTGATTCACTTGTTTTTCCACAAGTCCCCCGCCGG